>JAZNDO010000025.1:0-10533 GCA_045588105.1 Christensenellaceae bacterium
TTTTCAATTAAATTCGCTCAAAAAAACGCGCAGATTTTAAAATGCGCCTACAAAAGCTGAACAAGCTTTTGTAGGCGCTTTTCATTTTAAGCGCGCAATCGTTATTTTAACTTTCTCGCCCTTTGCTTTGGCTGTTACATACGCCATTACTCGGACAAGATGAACATCCGCAGCCACAGCTACAGCAGCTTTTCCCTCTCTTTTTTGTCCTTACTCTAAACGCAATTATCAGTGTTATAACCGCTATAACCGCAATAAGAACCAAAACGGAGCCGATATTTTGCCTTATCCAGTCAATCATTTTATCTCCTTTATCAAAAAAACCTATCTATAAGTCGATTATTCAGCTTTTTTAAATTTCTTTACAAGCTTTTTCAGGTTAGGCCTTATAACCATATAGGTAAGCAAAAGCAATAATATAATTGCAATTATAAAGCCCAAAACGTTGATGTTTCCGCTAAACGCCAAGCTTAAATTGTATACTATAAACGATATTGCGTAGGCAAAGACCGTTTGATATCCTATTGCAAACGCAGTCCACTTCCAGTTGTTCATTTCTCTTTTAATAGCGCCCATCGCGGCAAAGCAGGGAGCGCACAAAAGATTGAATATAAGAAATGAAATTGCCGAAGCCTTGGTAAACGCAAGGGCAATTTGCGCCGCTGAATTTCCGCCTGCGCCGTAAACGACGCCGAGCGAGCTTACTATATTTTCTTTTGCTACAAGCCCCGTAATCGTTGCAACTGCAGCTTGCCAATTTCCAAAGCCGATAGGAAGGAACAGCCAGCTTATAAGACCGCCCAAGCCTGCTAAAATACTCCTGTCAATCTCGTCCTCGGCAAGCATTCTAAAGCCCGTATCGGTAAACCCGAAATAGGTTAAAAACCAAATTGCTACCGTAGAAAGAAGTATTACGGTACCTGCCTTTTTAATAAACGACCAACCTCTCTCCCAAGTAGAATAAAGCAGATTTTTTGCGGTTGGCATATGATAAGTGGGAAGCTCCATAACGAACGGAGCAACATCACCCGAGAAAAGCTTAGTCTTTTTCAGCATAACGCCTGACACGACTATTGCAAACATTCCTATAAAATACGCCAAGGGGGCAACCCACCACGCGCCGCCGAAAATCGCGCCTGCAATAAGAGCTATAAAGGGCAATTTTGCGCCGCAAGGAATAAAGGTCGTGGTAATTATAGTCATTTTTCTGTCGCGGTCGTTTTCTATCGTTCTCGACGCCATAATACCCGGAACTCCGCAGCCCGTACCTACGAGCATGGGAATAAACGACTTGCCCGAAAGACCGAATTTTCTGAAAATTTTATCCAAAACGAAGGCTATTCGCGACATATAACCGCAAGCCTCTAAAAACGACAGTATCAAGAAGAGAACGAGAATTTGAGGCACGAAGCCAAGCACGGAGCCAACGCCTGCTATTATACCGTCAATTATTAGACTTGAAAGCCAATGCCAGCATCCTATCAACTCAAGCCACTCGCCCATAAATACGGGAACGCCTTTTACCCAAACGCCAAAAAGATTAAAGCCTTCGCCAAATACTCCGTCGTTCATAAAATCGGTAACCCAAGTACCAACGGTTGTTACCGAAATAAAGTAAACGAGAAACATTACGAGCCCGAAAATGGGAAGGGCAAGCCAACGGTTGGTTACAATCTTATCGATTTTATCCGACGTCGTAAGTCTGCCTGCGTTCTTTTTTATATATACGCCCTTTAAAAGCTCGCCGATATACTCGTATCTTTCGTTAGTTATAATACTCTCGGCGGCATCGTCAAGCTCTTCCTCGCACGCCTTAATGTCCGTTTCTATATGAGCAAGCTTACCGTCGCCAATCTTTAACTGCTCCAAAACCTTTGAATCTCTTTCGAAAATCTTTATAGCGTACCAACGCTGCCTATCCTCGGACAGATGGTGCACCGAGCTTTCCTCAATATGAGCAATCGCATGCTCAACCGCGCCCGAAAATATGTGCTTTACGTTTCTCTTTTTCAGCTTAGCCCACTCAATTGCCTTGTCGACTGCGCTCAAAATACCGTCTGCTTTTAAGGCGGATATTTCAACCACCGGACAGCCTATGCGCTTGGAAAGGCCCTCAATGTCAATATAATCACCGTATTTTCTTACCATATCCATCATATTTATAGCGATTACTACGGGTATTCCGATTTCTATAAGCTGGGTGGTAAGATACAGATTTCTCTCTAAATTAGTACCGTCAACTATATTGAGAATAGCGTCGGGGCGCTCGTCTATTAAATAATTTCTCGCAACGACCTCTTCTAACGTATACGGCGAAAGCGAATAAATGCCCGGAAGGTCTGTGACGGTAACGTCCTCTCTCCCCTTTATTTTACCCTCTTTCTTCTCAACAGTAACCCCCGGCCAATTGCCTACGAATTGATTAGACCCCGTGAGCGCGTTGAAAAGGGTTGTCTTTCCACAGTTTGGATTGCCCGCCAAGGCAATCTTAATTTGTTCTTCCATAAAACTCCTAAATTTTTGTCATTCCGGAATTGCCATAGGCAATGATAAAATCCACTTTATCACAATAGACTCTATCGCTTTGCTCCAGAGTGACAGTTTTTTTCAACTGTTTAAAGGTTTAGATGCAAGGTAGGCTATGCTCGTAAATTGGTATTGGATGGAATAGATCTCTGTGGTTATCCCAGTCAAGAACCATTTACAAAAACGACGCATACCGAAGTATATAAGCCTTTAAAGCTCGATTTCGATCATTTCCGCATCAGCCTTTCTGAGCGAAAGCTCGTAACCTCGCAAATTAAGCTCCATTGGGTCGCCTAAGGGCGCAACCTTTCTTACGGTGATTATTACGCCTTTTGTAAGACACAGATCCATAATTCTGCGCTTTAACGCGCCCTCGCCGTGAATTTTTACGACCCTTCCGCTTTGTCCTACTTTAACGTCCTTTAAGGTTCTCATAAAATCTCCCAAGTTAGCCATTGCTAACTAAACCGTATAAAAACAAGTTAGCCTTTGCTAACTGAGGATAGTATACTACAAAAAATCACAAAGTGTCAACTGTTTTTAAGGGGTAAAATAAAAAATTTCTACACCCTGTTGCTATTTTTATTATATTATGATATAATGATTTTATTGACGGCGCAAACGACAATTTTTGCCATTAAGGAGTTTTTATGAGCTTGCACGAATCAGGTCAGATGTACCTGGAAAGCATTTTGGTTTTACAAAGAAAAAACGGCGCGGTCCGTTCTATAGATATAGTTGAGCATATGGGTTATTCTAAGCCGAGCGTTTCGCGCGCAGTAGGTATTTTAAAGGCTGACGAATATATCACCGTTGACAAAAACGGATATATCACTCTTACCGAAAAAGGAAGAAGCGAGGCTGAAAAAATTTATGAAAGGCACGGAATTATCGCTAAAATTTTGATGGAGCTTGGGGTATCCGAAAAGACCGCGACCGAGGACGCGTGCAAAATCGAGCACGTTATAAGCGACGAGTCGATTAACGCAATCAAAAAGCATCTTGAAAAATAAGTGGCGCGTATAAGTTGATTTACACATATTTAAGGGCTTGGGAAAGATAAATTCCCAAGCCCATTTTATAATAATTTTATTGTTTTATTAAATTTTAATCAGCTTTTTGCAAAGCCAAATACTAAACGCTATAGAAAGATAAGTCCACGCCAAAGCGAATAATACGTCCGTTGCAAAATGCGCGCCGACTAAAATTCTCGTATAAGCAAGAGTTAAGGTGCTGACGGTTGCAGCCGCTAATAAAATACCCTTTGCCACTATCCTTTTCTTTTCGGACACGCTTAGAAAATCCGGAATAAACGCAAATGCGTATATAAGCGCCCACGAGCAGGTATGCCCCGACGGAAAAGACTTATATCCGTCCTTTGCGATACCAAGCGCAAGCATTTGCTCGCTTACCGCTTTTTTGCCGTTTATTTCAAACCACTTGGTATATTCTATTAAATCATTCAAGCCGTAATACTCTAAAACCTTCATAGTGCGATAACGCTGTCTGCCCATAAACACCTTTATTCCCTGCACTCCGCCCTGAGAAACGGCTATCGCGACGAGCGCGCCAACCGAAAAAACGATTAAGCCGCTTAAATGCTTTTGAGGAATTTTAAAGGTCAAATATAACGTCAACGCCGTAAAGCCTGCCGATGCGGTCGCATAGCCGAGGATTAGCATCACCTTGATTTTTTCAAACCTATCAAGCTTACCCAAATGCTCGTAAACGTATTCGGTTGCCCTTAAAATCATAAGCGTGTACGCAAAGATTCCGCCTGCTACGCAAAGAACAAACAAAAAATAAGCCCATGCCCTACGTTTTATATTTAAGCTTGCCCTTGCCAAATTTGCAACGGCAAACGCCCCGACAAAATACATAGGAGCCTCGCCAACCACCTCGAAAAATCTTCCGAAAGGGTTGTTTGACAGGTATTCACCCGGCGATAATCGCGCTATAGCCTCACTTATCTGATAATCAAGGAAGGTTGCAAGCGTAAACGCGCAAACGAAAACGGCAACGCAGGTCGCCGTTATAATTATTTTTAAACGCTTGGTCATTTATTTGTTACCTCTGTTAAATTTACCTATAATCTCGTTTACCGAGCCTACGTAAGCAAAGGTGTCGGGATATCTTTTAATGATGCTTTGGAACTTAGCAATTTGTCTTGGCTTAATAACGCAAATGAGCAGGTTTTTATCCTTATGCTCAAACATACCCTTTGCAGGCGTTATAGTTACGCCGTGACCTATTTCCTCGATAATATCCTTGGAAATATCCTCTGCATGCTCGGTAATTACCTCAAATTTAAGAGCCGATTTAGAGCCCTGCATAATAAAGTCGCAAACGACCGAGGTCGCAAACATATAGATTAATGATAAAAATACGGGCATCAGGTTGTCTTTATAGACGAAAAAAGAAACTATCATTATAACTGCGTTTACTGAAAAAATCATTGCCCCAACGCCCATATGCGGATTTTTCTTTTGAAGCATTGCGCCGACTACGTCTGCGCCACCCGTGGACGCGTTGACCTTTAACGCGCAAGCAAGAGAAAGTCCGCCAAGCGCGCCGCCGATAATCGCCGATACGAGTCTCGTGCCCACGTCGTCAACGCTTGCCTCATTCGTTACCGTAAATTTGTATGTCGGGTCGATAAAGTTAGTAAGGCAAAACATCATAAGCGCCATTATAAACGACGTGATAAAGGTTTTAAAAGAAAATTCTTTGCCTAAAACCCTCGACGCGAATATAAGTAACGGAATATTTACCGCAACCATCAAAAGGGTACTGTAATCTATCGCACCGCTATTATTTTCTGAAATTACGCCGGTGCTATACTGAATCATTGCGACTATACCGGGAAGTCCCCCGGGCGCAAATTTACAGGTTGCAACGAAATAATGATAACCCACGGCAAAGAACGCCGCAGATAAAATCATATATATCCACTTCTGCACGTTTTTGCTTAAAAGCGGCTTTTTATAAGTGGTTTCATCTTTTCCTACCCTATATTTCTTAACCTCGCCGGTCTGTGGCGCCTCGCTTGCCGCGACCTCGGAATTCTCTCTGTTTTCCGTCATAAATAAAAACCTCGTTTGTTTTCTAAGCATACCAAACGAGAATAAAACGAACCCGATTTGAAAAGGCTGATTTGGTGTATACTTCGTTAAAATTCCTGCATAACCACTTAAGGTTAGCCTTCACATTTTGCCTTGTCTACAGAAATTGCAAGCACCTAAAACGCTTAGTTTCAGGCGAGTTCAGCTTATTCTTGTTTGGTATATAATACCATAATTTTTTTCAATTGTCACTCTTTTTTACCTTAACTTTAAAAACAAAAAGTTATTTTTTACTATTAAAAATAGTAGAAAAATAATAAGGTTTGTGCTACAATATATCTATTATGATAAATTTTTCCGATTCGGAGGGATTATTTTTATGAATATGAAAGAAATTGAAGCTAAATGGCAAGCCAAATGGGAAAAGGACAACCTTTACTCGTTTAACAAAAAGAACGTTGACAAAAAGTTTTATTGCTTGGAAATGTTCTCTTACCCCTCTGCCTCTAAGCTTCACTTAGGTCACTGGTATAACTACGGCTTAACCGACAGCTTTGCGCGTTATAAAAAAATGAAAGGCTACGAGGTTTTTGAGCCGATGGGCTTCGACGCGTTCGGTCTTCCTGCCGAAAACTACGCTATAAGAACGGGCAAGCACCCCGAGAAAACCACTCTTGAAAACATTGACACGATGGAAGGTCAATTAAAGGCCATGGGCGCAATGTTCGACTGGGACGCTGAAATTAAAACCTGTATGCCCGACTACTACAAGTGGACTCAATGGCTCTTTTTAAAGCTTTATGAAAAGGGCTTGGCATACAGAAAGGAAGCGCCTGTAAACTGGTGCTCAAGCTGTAATACCGTTCTTGCAAACGAGCAGGTTGAGGACGGTCACTGCGAGCGCTGCGGTACGCAGGTAGTTAAGAAAAACCTTACTCAATGGTTCTTTAAAATTACCGAATACGCAGAAGAGCTTTTAAGCTGCATCGACGGATTGGATTGGCCGGAAAAAACCAAGGCTATGCAAAAAAACTGGATAGGCAAATCTACAGGTGGCGAAATCGTTTTCACTGCTGAAAGCGGCGACGAATTTAAGGTGTTTACTACTCGCGCAGATACCGTATTCGGCGTTTCTTACGTGGTTCTTGCCCCAGAGCATCCGCTCGTTAAAAAGCTCACTACCCAAGACAGAGTAAAGGACGTTGAAAAATACGTTGAAGAAACCTCTAAAATAAACGAAATCGAAAGACTTTCGACGACGCGCGAAAAGACGGGCGTATTTATCGGCGCGTATGCGACCAACCCTGCAAACGGCAAAAAAATACCTGTCTACGCAGCAGACTACGTGCTCTACTCTTACGGCACGGGCGCGGTAATGGGCGTGCCTGCGCACGACGCGAGAGATTTCCTCTTCGCTAAAAAATACGAGCTTCCTATAAACGTGGTTATCAAAAATCCTAACGGCGACGATACGCTTCCTTACTGTGAGGACGGCATTTTGGTAAACAGCCTTGACTTTGACGGTCTTACCTCAGAGGAAGGCAGAAAGGCTATCCTCAACAAATTAAGCGTGGACGGAAAGGGTCAACACAAGGTTAATTACAGGCTTCGCGACTGGCTCGTTTCACGTCAAAGATATTGGGGCGCGCCTATTCCTATGATTCACTGCCCACACTGCGGAACCGTTCCCGTTCCTTATAAGGATTTACCCGTTGAGCTTCCTAAAAACGTTGAATTCCGCCCGGACGGAAAATCTCCTCTTGCTAAATGCGAAAGCTTCGTTAAGACTAAATGTCCGGTTTGCGGTCAAGACGCAGAGCGCGACGTCGATACGCTTGACACCTTCGTTTGCTCGAGCTGGTATTACTTAAGATACCCCGACAATAAAAACGAGGACATGCCGTTTGACCCTGAAATTATCAATCAAATGCTCCCCGTTGACAAATACGTCGGTGGACCCGAGCATGCCTGCATGCACCTTTTGTATGCGAGATTTATTACTAAAGCGCTCAGAGACATGGGCTATCTTAAATTCGGCGAGCCGTTTACCTCTCTTACCCACCAAGGTATTATCTTAGGACCTGACGGAAACAGAATGAGCAAGTCAAGGGGCAACGTAGTTTCTCCCGATACTTATATCGACGAGTTTGGCTCGGACGTATTCAGAGCTTATCTTATGTTTGGCTTTGCGTACACCGAGGGCGGACCTTGGGACGATAACGGTATTAAGTCGATTGCTAAATTCTTTGAAAGAATTGAAAGGCTCGTAACTAAGGCTTGCGCGTATAAGCCCGAAAAGGAGCCTAAGATTGGCAAGGAAGAAAAAGACCTTTTATACGCCGAGGCTTATTGTGTAAAGAGCGTTGACAGAGATATGAACGTATTCTCGTTTAACACCGCTATTGCAAGACTTATGGAATTCGTTTCGGCAATCAATAAATACGACGGCTACACCGAAAAGTCAAACGCCCTTATTTTAAAGGCTGTTGACACCTTGATTTTATTGCTTGCTCCTTGCGCTCCACACTTTGCAGAAGAGCTTTGGGCAATGAGAGGAAACAAAAAGTCGGTATTTTTAGAGGATTACCCTGTATGTAACGAGCAAGCCCTCGTTAAAGACGAGGTTGAGCTTGCAGTACAAATAAATAGCAAGGTTAAGGCTAAAATCAACGTAGCAAGCGACGCTACTGATGACGAAATTAAGGCTATTGCACTTGCTAACGACACGATAAAGAAAATTGTTGGTGATAGCCAAGTCGTTAAAGTAATTATCGTAAAAGGCAGACTTGTAAACTTAATAGTTAAAGGCTAATTACGAAATAGCGCCGTGTGGTTTTCCCACACGGCGCATTTAATTTTTTACAGTATAAGCACACCATAAATTTATTTATATATAGGTGGGCAAGTCATCCTCATTATAAAATACGAGTGTTCCTGCTAAATAAGCCTCGACGTCCTCATCCTTTAATACGACAATTCCACTCGGCAATACGTAACTGCCGTTTAAAGTTACTTGCCTGTTTCCGACGGAAACTATAGAAGCAATATCTCTTGATAAATCTAAGTTCGCTAAACAACCGAGGCAATTTGCCCTATTGTCTCCATCCATAACGTCGTCGTATGCTACGTAATGCCCCTCTAAAACCACCTCTTGACAAGTTGAACACGTCTTTCTATGCGAGCGTATATCATGATAAAACCAGAAAAGACTGAGAGAATGCTCGTGAGGTGTTCCGTTTATACCTATATAAATAGAGCCTAAAGTGTTGTCACTAACAAATTCTACTGTCATATAATAAACGCCTGTATCAAAATCGCAGGAAACAGTTATGTTATTACTGTTGTTATTTGTAATACAATTAGTTACCAAATCAAAATCTTGGTCATAAAGTTGAACTCTCATTGCATTGTTTGCAGATATTGTAACAACGCTTTCTTCTGCTCCCTCTATGGTATGCAATTTAGCTATGTAGTTTCGTTTAATATTGTTATTTATATATTTTGATTCCGTTCTTGTGTTCGTTACGTATATACGCTCGTTAAAATTGTTGGTTAAAACATATTTGACCGCATTGTAAGCGTTTAACTTTTTTACGCTTTGTCTCGTATTGTCTTGCAATGTGATATTGATAGTTTCGGCACTATTTAATATAGCCGTTTTCAACTGATATGCTGTTAAATCGGGGTTTAGTGACAATAATAACGCAGCTACTCCTGCAACGTAAGGTGTTGCCATTGACGTCCCACTCATATAATGATATCCATTTGAAAGATGGGTTGTTCCATTATGGTAGTACCCATAAACTCTAGGATGATTTATAAGTCCATAATCGCACTCGCAATCAAAAAAATCCCCTGTAGCAGTTTCCCTTACAACCCCCTCATTTTCCGTACATTGCACAGTTGGATATGTGCTTAATATGTTTTCTCCTGGAGCATAAATTGAAACCGTTTCTGCTCCCCAATTAGAAAATTGTGATATACTATTATCCTCTTTTATAGAGCCAACAACTAACATGTTTGAAATAGGATCATCGCAGAAAGAAGATGCATAAAAAGCAGGATACTTGTAATTATTCGTTTCATCTATATTTTCGGTTTTATTTCCAGAAGAACAAACAAATAGTCCACCCTTATTAGTATATTGTCTAATTGCCGACTCAAGTTCTGGACTTGGTGTAGAATTGCCTGCACTATAACTTAAAACATGTATTGGCGAATCAGTATCCCACGAATTTTTTGCCCAATATATTGCCTCTATTACTTTATCTCTACTTATTGCAGTTTTTCCAACTTTCATTTGAACGAGTGAAACGTTCCAGTTAATGCCTGTTACCCCTACATTATTATTTCCTTTAGCGCCTATTATACCGGCTATATGGGTGCCATGCTCTAACTTAGACTCAATTGGAATAGTACTCTCATCTGCATCACAAAAATCAATTATATTTTCGCTTGATATTTCCAAATCTTCGTGATTGTATATGCCCGTATCTAAAATACCAACACGTATATTTGCGCTACCGGTTGTAAAATTCCAAGCATCGTATGCTTTAATATTGTCAAGCGCCCATTGACCACTTTGACTATTTGTTAAATCAACTAAAGGATCATTCGGCATAG
Organism: Christensenellaceae bacterium; assembly: GCA_045588105.1. Classification (GTDB taxonomy): domain Bacteria; phylum Bacillota; class Clostridia; order Christensenellales; family Borkfalkiaceae; genus UBA10281. Next base: position 10,212 of record JAZNDO010000025.1, read on the forward strand.
CATCAATTTCTTCATAAATGTTCGGTCCAGCATATTTTACTCCATCGTTCTCATAAAGCTTATTTATATATTCCCTTAAAGATTGCTTATCGCTATTTTTGCAAGTTAAAAGTAATATTCGCTCAAAATTGTTATCATACATCTTACTTTTGTTTGAAACATTTGTTAGATCTTTCACATCAACAATATCAATGCCATTAAAAAATTCTTTACCAAAAGTTATATTTTCTTGACTTATATACCTATCTAAAACAACTATTATTTTCCCGTCGGTTTCCACATTTTCCCAATCTATATCGTAATAAATTTTTTCATTAATGAC
>JAZNDO010000026.1:0-3074 GCA_045588105.1 Christensenellaceae bacterium
ATAATCACTTTAAGAAGATAAAATTTGTAACGTTACAGCGAATATTTATTTGTCTGCTTGTTTTAGAATTTATTACGCCGTTGATTATTTGGTGATAATATTGAACATGGCAGACAAGAAAATATGGGAAATTGGTATAACAAATTAGATTTCTACTTACAAGATTATAGCTAAAGGATAAAAACGTCACGGAAAAACTTTTCCGTGACTTTTTTGTGTTTATTGTAAAAGCTGTCCTACTTGACAGCGAAGGTAACGTTGTTGTAAATACAGCAAACTTAATAATCTTAATATTTGCCTGAGCGCGCGTGTTGCTTTTTTACTTTTTAGCAGTACGCGCTTTTATTTTAATAAAAGTTATAGACAACTGGTAAAATTTATGTTAAAATCATAGGTGATAGATTTCTATAAATTTACGAGGTGAAATATGAGAAAGGGCAGAGTTACTATACCTACCGACGAGAATTACGTAGAGGGCACTAAGGTCATAGCTGACTTGTGGGGGGCAGACGCCGTAAGAGATTGCGACGGTACGCATCTTCCTAAAAACGCTAACGAGCTTGCAGACAAGGTTTACAACACGTATTTCGTAGTTCGTGGCGATAACGCGTGGGCAGACCTTCATACGGACGAGCTTCAAAGCGTATTACTTATGACAGGATATAACCTTTCTAAGGGTGGCGACCTCAAAATAGACCTTTTAAAGGGATATAGCCACGACCAGCTTGGCGTAAACGAAGAAAAACCCAAAAAATATTGGCAGGTTTTTGATAGGACTACGGGCGAAGAGGTTTTTGATTGGAACTACGAGGGCGGTATTGTAACCGTAAAAAATACTAGTCCGTATCACGAATATACTGTAAATTTCTTTGCAAAAAACCTTTGGGATTCCACCCAAATGTATAACTATATTACCAACAACTGGAATATCGAAAAGCACAAGGTTATGGATACCAGATTTGCCGCAACGTTTGAGCACATTAAAGACAATATGCGCAAGTGGTGCGATTCTAATAAGAGCGTAAACGTCGTTAGATATACTACCTTTTTATATCATTTCTTTCTCGTTTTCAACGAGATAAACAAGGAAAAGCACGTCGACTGGTTTGGCTATCCTATGACGGCAAGCCCAAGAGCGTTTGACGATTTTGAAAAGGAATACGGCTATAGCCTAAAGAGTGAGGACATAGTTGCAAACGGTAGCTATCAGAACAATTTCGTAAACCCCACTAAGAAATTTAAAGATTATATGGAGTTTAGCGAAAAATACGTTACCAAAACCGTGCGTGAGCTTGTGGATATCGTTCACGCAGAGGGCAAGGAGGCTATGATGTTCCTTGGCGACAGCTGGATAGGAACGGAGCCCTACGGCGACCACTTCAAGGATATGAATTTGGACGCGGTCGTTGGCTCGGTAGGCGGAGGCGTAACGGTCAGAATGCTTTCTGAAATTCCTCACGTTAAATACCACGAGGGCAGGTTTTTGCCGTATTTCTTCCCCGATACCTTCTTCGAGGGCAACGAGGCTAACGCTATTGCAGAGCTTAACCGCAACTGGGTAACCGCGAGAAGAGCAATGATGAGAAAGCCCTTAGACCGTATGGGCTTTGGCGGATATCTCTCTCTTGCTGCTGAGTTTCCGGGATTTATAAAAAGGGCAGGCGAGGTTTGTGACGAATTCCGCCGTATTTGCGACGCGTCTACGGGCGCTAAGCCTTATTCGGGGCTTACTGTTGCTATTTTGAACAGCTGGGGCAAAAAGCGCAGCTGGATGTGTCACATGGTTGCGCACGAGCTTTGGTATCAACAGGTTTATTCTTATCAAGGTGTTTACGAGGCTTTGTCCGGCCTTGGCGTAGACGTTAAGTTTATTTCCTTTGACGATATTTTGGAGTCGGGAATAGACAAAGACGTAGACGTTATCATAAACGTAGGCGACGAGGGTACGGCTTTCTCCGGAGCGGACTATTGGGCAAACGAAAAGGTTGTAACAATGCTCAGAAAATGGGTTGACGAGGGTCACGGCTTTATAGGCGTAGGCGAGCCTACCGCTTACCAAAAGGGTGGAAAATTCTTCCAGCTTTCAGATGTGTTGGGAGTTGATAAAGAAAAGGGCTTTACCCTTTCTGAGGATAAATATAATATAGCGAAAAAGTCGCATTTCATCACCGAAGACGTCGTTGGTGACATTGATTATGGCGAGGGCATGAAAAACGTATACGCTTTAGACGGCGCAGACGTTTTGGATATTGAAATTTCTCCAAGATTAAAGCGCAACGTAAACGTTGGCGAGGTTAAGCTTGCGGCTAATTCGTTTGGCGGAGGAAGGGGAGTTTATATCGCAGGGCTTCCGTACAGCCCACAAAACGCAAGACTTCTTTTAAGGGCAATGTTTTGGGCGTGCGGAAAGGAATCAGAGCTTAAAAAGGCGTTCTCAACCAACGTAGAGGTTGACTGTACTTATTATCCCGAAAGCAAGAAATACGCGGTTGTAAACAATACGGCAGTTGAACAAAAGACTGTGTTTTATGACGTAAACGGAAAGGCTCAAGAGTTGACCGTAGGGGCAGGCGAGATAGTTTGGCTTTAAAGGCTTATCTACTTCGCTATCCTGCGTTAACTGCAACACCTTTACGACAGAGAAGATCGACAAGGTCTACCCCATCCGTAAATGTCTTGTGAGCCTTGGATAGCTCGCATCTAAACCTTTAAACAATAGTGAAAACGCATCTGCGTCGCTACGCGTTGTTTTTACAAATCGTTTATAAATTAAACTGAGAAATAAAGCCCCGTATAGGTCGATTATCGACCTATACGGGGCTTCTTCTTAATTAATTTTATTATTATCCCTATGGGAATTTGCCGAAACTCCGCAGGCGAAGCCCTCTCGGCAAGAATGCCGTTCACTACGTTCACTCAATGCGAACTCATAACTAACCCTTAGGAGCACATTGAAACTGTTGATATAAATCTAAATTCTATGGATTAACTCTATTTTTATGGATTTTATGGGTATTTTTTTGCAATAAAATGGATGTCGTGAAAAATTATGGGCATTTCAAAACAACTTTTAT
>JAZNDO010000027.1:0-10982 GCA_045588105.1 Christensenellaceae bacterium
AAAGCGAAAGCCTATCGGCTTCTCAGTCTGAAAAAGATGAAGAATCTGTCGATGAAACGGAGTCGAACTCCGAATCGGAAAAAGATGAAGAATCTATCAATGAAACGGAGTCGAACTCCGAATCGGAAAAAGATGAAGAATCTATCAATGAAACGGAGTCGAACTCCGAATCGGAAAAAGATGAAGAATCCGAAAGCGAAGACTTACCTATAAAAAATTCTCTTCTTGAATTTACCAAAATCACGGGCAGAGCGGAATATGCCGTTACGGGTTTGGGAGAAGAGGACTCCTCAGAGGTAATAATTCCGTCAACCTATAAAGGCTTACCGGTAACCGAAATAGCAACCTCTGCCTTTAGCGCCATAAAAAACAACGAGTGCGAAAACATTGTAAGTGTCGTAATACCCAACAGTGTTAAGGTTATAAACCACGGAGCTTTTTATCAATGCGTCAATCTTGCGAGCGTGGAAATAGGCAAACGCCTAACAACGATAGACTTCAACGCATTTTACTCCTGTAAAAGCCTGACGTCTATTAACCTGCCCGACTCGTTGCAAAGCTTAGGCGGAGGTGTCTTCGAAGAATGTATTCAGTTGGAGAGCATAACAATCCCCAACGGTGTAACGACAATAAATCCCCGTTTGTTTTTCAATTGCACCAACTTAAAAAATGTAGAGCTTGGCGATAACGTAACGGATATAGAGTCCGAAGCATTCAGAGGCTGTAACGCGTTGACGGATTTAAGCTTACCCGACGGTATTATCACAATAAAAAACCTCGCGTTTTACGAGTGCGACGGCTTAAAGAAGATTACGCTGCCGAGTAACTTGCAAAGAATTGAAAATTGCGCGTTTACCTTGTGTATGGATTTAACAAGCATTGATATACCTCAAAGCGTTACACATTTAGGAAGCGAGGCGTTTAAAGACTGCATAAGCCTATCAAGCGTTTCTATCGGAGATAATATTGCCGTTCTTGGCTATAGCGTGTTCGATAATACGGCTTTATTTAACAAGTCCTCAGCTTGGGAAAATAACGTTCTATACGTCGGCAAATACTTGGTGTCGGTCAAAAAAACCATAAGTGGTGCTTACACGGTAAAAGACGGAACCCGTTGCATACCCTATTGCGCCTTTGAGAATTGTTACAATCTGACTGAAATCACTATCCCCGACAGCGTAATCTTTTTAGGTTCTTCTGTTTTTAAGGCCTGCTCAAGCTTAACGAGTGCGGTAATAGGCAACGGCGTTACGGAAATTCCTTACGAAGCATTCTACGGATGCTCCAAATTAAGCAACGTAAAATTTGGCACTGAAGTAACCTGTATTGCCCAACAAGCCTTTGCTTCTTGCAAAAGCTTGACGACAATCATCATCCCCGATAGCGTAACGGAGTTACGAGAAAGGGCGTTTAGCTATTCAGGATTAAAATCAATAGTTATCGGCAAGGGCATTAAGGATATTTATTCATATACGTTTTCCGGAACCTCTATCACTGCCGTTTACTATACGGGCACGTACAGAGAATGGCTAACCGTATCCGTAGACCCTAACGGCAACAGCTGCATAAATAGCGCAACTGAGTATTTTTACGTGGAAAACGAGGCTGACGTGCCTGACGACGGTGGCAACTACTGGAGATACGTAAACGATTCTCCTACACCTTGGTAAACCGAAAATAAAAAACTACTGCTCTGCAGAAAATTTTAGGCCATAAAGCAACGGCGAGAGGGAAATCCCCTCTCGCCGTTGCTTTTGCAATTTAGTATTGTATAAGAACAGTTTTAAAATTCAATTTTATACATGTCGAATATCTTAAAGCCCTTTACGTTAAAGGTGATATATTCACCGTCAAAGAAATATCGTATTTCTTCGCCTAAAGGTAGCTTTTTAACGCTTTTAGGCTCTTTTTCAGCCTTTACGCTAACGGTAAATTCGGGCACCTCTCTTGACTTTGCCACCTCGTAAACGTTAATCAAATTTACCCTAAGCTCACCCTCTTTTTCAAAGAGTGTTATCTCTACCGTATCGGGGGCGTCGCTTTTAAACGACGGCTTATAACCGTTATCCGTAGAGAAGAGTAAATTTGCAAAAATCTGTTTATATTCCTCGTATTTTATACCCTCTATCGGCAAGCCCGACCAAACGACGTTGCCCTTGCCGAGCTTTGCTCTGACTATTAAAGGATAATCGGTTGCCCTACCCGGTGGGTCGGAGTGAATTGAGGCAAACTCAAGCCTGTCGGGTCTTGTATACGGCAGGGTGAGTTTTGCCAAAACCTCTACCTGTTTAGTTGGCTTTACAAGCGGCGCAACCCCCTCGAAGGGCAAGGGGTATTTTTTATTGAAATACAAAAAGCCATCTTCTTTTTCGGGAGCGATATATACCGATTTCTCAACGGTTTCGCCCTCTGCCCTTATGCCCGTAAGCCTATACAAAAGGTCGGGGTTTTCTATGCCCGAAATATACAAATTTCCGCCGTTTTCAACGTATTTTACAATCTCGTCGTCGTTGTTTTCAAGAGTAGAAAGCATTGGCGCGACTAAAAATTTATAGCCCTCTAAGGTGTGGAAATTACCCGTAACGCCAAAGGGGATATGCCTTGCTATAAGGTTTTCGCTCGTAGCCACGAGCGAGGTCTTATTCGTATGTGATTCGCCCCTCGCGTTGTGCTTACTCATAAGACTGAAATACAGCCCTACGTCCTCTTTCATTTCTCCGTCTAAGTACGGCTCGTAAGCAATTTCGTCGTCGATTATTTTGCCGAGATTTTCATAAAATCTCATATCCATAGTGCCTACGGGGTCGATAGCGTCTATTACGAGAGTCGCTCCGTTGTGAGCGGTATTCATAAAGATTTCGGTGCGAATTTCATCCTCGGTTTTAGTAAGCGTGTGGTATGAAAGCCCCGGTTTACAGCGCGAAAACATATAGTCAAACGGCATATTGGGGGTTACGTTTTTAAAGAACTTACAAGAAAACGAGTGGTTTATTATTCCGCCGTAAAGGTCGCCGCCCAAAAAGTCGCAGGCCTTAGAAACCGCCTCGGCGCAGCCGCAACCCGAATCGAGAGAAATCGCAGCCGAAAAGTTATGCTCTACCGTGATGCTTGGGCGTAATTTTTTAACCCAATCGGTTACCGACTGTATCCACTCGCCCATCCACTCGGCTTTTTTGCTAACGAGCCTTTTGTAGCTTTCGTCACCCTCGGCAAAATTCTTCGGAATTTCCGCTCCTACCTCTTTTAAGTACCTATCGCGACAGTTATTGCAGTAGCAGGTATGGTCCCAAAAGGGCATATCGAAAAACACGCCCTCGACCTCGCCTGCAAAGTCAAGCATTTCCTCTATTTGCTTATAGGTAAACTCTCTGTAACCAATACTGTTAGGACAGCAAAGCCCGTATCTTGCCCTTTTTGCCGAGGCAAACACCTGATTTTTACCTTGGCTGTCGCTTGCTATACCGCCCTCTCTGACCGATTTGCCGTTTTCGGTAAGCATTCTCCAATCCGCGTGGTTATCGTGCTCTACCGTATTATAATTTAAGCTATAATAAACGGTAACGGCAATACCCTCCTCGTGGCAACGGTCAATAAGCCTTTTCATAGTATCCTCTTTGCCCACGAACGCCTTGTGCATAGCTCCTACCTTAGTAGGGAAATAGCAAAGCCCAACGTGAGATTGAAGATATATCATTGCATTTTGAAATCTACCCTTTTTAAGGGCTGAAACGTAGCCTTCAACGTCGAGCAAGGACAAGAACTCCTCGCTCCAATCGTTTATATGCATATCTATTAAGTGTCTTACGTAATTTTTCTTATACCACATAGCTTTACTTGTCTTTTAAAATATTCCCGTCCGCCTTTAAATCGGGGTTTTCAGCAAAGTGCTTTAATATAACCAAATCCTCGGTTTTACTCGTGTTGGTAACCGTAACGCCCTTTTTAGCAGCATCTTCGGTAACGAAAAACTCGTCCGAGGTAAGCTCGCCGTATCTTATAAGGGTTGGAGTTTCGACCTCCCAATCACCGAATTTTCCTCTGCCCTGAATAACGATAATACCGTAAGCCGCGCTGTCTTTTACGGTCACCGATTGACCGGGGCGCACGGTAAGTCTTTTTGCTGAGGCAAGGTCGCATTTATAGCAAATCCACTCCTCTTTGTACCTTTCGTCCTCTCTGCAAACGACAGGGCGCATAAATCTATGCTTTTTGAACTCCTTGTCCACGTTTGCCTGCCAGTCCAAAACGTCCATAAGGTAGTCAAAATTACCCTTTTCCTCTTCGGGGCAGTTTTTCCACAAAAGGTCTACGGGCACGCAATGTCCGCCGTGTAAAACCGACTGATACATAGCGTATACGTCGGACGCAAACTGAGGCTCGTAGGTGCAAAGGCTTGCAGGAGCGTGTAAAATTCCCGGAGGAACGTCCCAACCCGTGTCAAGCTCAATTTTATAGGCTTGAGAATGCTCCAAAAGATTGTTGTCGCCCTTGTCGAAATTCTGCAGGCACTCCTTTATCTCCTCCTTGGTGCAATCGGGGTTAATACCGAAATAGGTGTGACCGAATTCACCCTCGTGATTGTTCATCTGCGATGGGAAAAAGTACATTTCGGGCTTGCCGTCCGCGCCAACTCTTTTGGCGTGCTCGTCGCGATGGTGAACGTGATGGGGCAAGGGCCCTAAATTATCGAAAAACTTAGAAAACATAGGCCATTTTTGATATTTGTCCCAAAGGTAATCGCCTATAATTTCTCCCTTTAAATCGCCTATTAAATCTCTTAACAAAACCTCGCTCTTTCCGTCTGCCGATACGACGTAAGAAAGCCCCTCGTCAACGGGGGTGTTGGGGCCGTTTTCCGCCCAGGTCGTAGAGGCAAGCCACCTCTCGTCTATTCCGCCTCTTTCTAAGCCTAAGATATAATAATCGTCGGGATGAAGCTTTATTCTTTTTCCCGGTCTGCAAAAGCTTCTCGGTACCCAAGTAGGCTTAAGCCTTAATATTCCGTTTGCTTCCTTTAAAAAATCTCTGTTAGTCATTTTGTTTTCCTCCTTTTGCTCTATTGTAACTCAAATTGCCTATTAAAATATAGAATAATCCTTGCAAAAAATAGCATTATTTTGGAACGGAGGAAATATTTTTACAATTTCTTGACAAAACGTATCGGGTTTTATATACTTAACCTATGAAATTAGATTTTGACAAAACAAAATTAAATAAGGTTTTAGAAACCTTTAACACGGTGACAAAAGCAAACGTTTGCGTTTTTGATAGCGATTTTACACCTATCGCCTCTTACGGATATTTCCCTTGCTTTTGCGAGGAGATACGAAAGCGAGAGGACCTATATCAATGCTGTCTTCTTTCAGACAAGAAATACGCCGAGGAATGCTCGAAAAAAAGGGACGGGGTCACCTACACCTGCCACGCGGGAATCGTTGAAACCATATCGCCCATATTTTCAAGCGGTATGCTCTTAGGGTACGTCATTTTCGGTGGGCTAAGGGATAGCGAAAACGTATATTCAAGCAGAGATTCTGTAAGGAAGGCTTGCAAGGGCTATGGGCTAAGCGAAGAGAAATTTTTACGCCTTTACGGCGAGATTCCCGAATTTGACCACAAGCAGCTTGACGCCTACGTTCAAATTTTAAAGCTTTGTATAAAAAACATACTTACTGAAAATATGCTAAAGCCTAACTCAACCCTTTTTTCTTCACGCATTATGAGCTTTTTAAAGGATAATTTTACGTCTGATATAAAGGTAAAGGACGTGTGCTTAAAGTTCGGCATTACCGAAAAAACTCTTTACAAAATAGTAAGAGGACAAGTAAAGCTTACGGTAAACGGCTACTTGACGGCGCTACGCATAGAAAAAGCAAAGGAGCTTTTAAAAGCGACCGACAAATCGGTAGCCGAGGTTGCCTGCCTCGTAGGGTTTAACGATTACAACTATTTTATAAGAGTTTTTAAAAAGACGGTGGGCACTACCCCTCTATCCTATAAAAAGCCTGACAGGCGAACCGAATAAGTCAATAAAACGAGAACGAGCCGATTTTGGTTGACAACCAAAATCGGCTCGTTTAGTTTAATTTTTATTAATTTAGCTTGCAGATAACTCGTATACGATTGAAGACGTGTTATATCCGGCATCCCAAATATCGTACGTTCCAACCTTTACAACAACGTAATAGTCTCCGGTATTAAGCCACATATTAAATTCTGAAATCATTTCGTTGCCCTGTACGTATAAAGTGTCTACTACAGTAGTTGCATCGTATTCGTATATCACAATTCTCCAACAATAAGAACTTGTATTTAATACCTCATGAACGAAACGGATTTCAACGTTGTGTCCGTTGTTAACGTTTATCTTATACCAATCCTCATCATCCTCGGACATTATAGTACCCTTAATTGAATCGTTGGAAAGCTCGTTTGCCACCGCTGCGCTATTATTGGCTTCTATTTCCCAATTTCCTCCGCTATAATAGTTTACGGTTAACACGTAATCAACCTCAGACGACCCCCAATAATACGGTCTGCCGCCAATTACCTTTATGTAATAAGTGCCTTGTCCTATGCCAATCTGAGGACTATTGAAATTTAAATGTCCTTTAATGCTCCAGGATGAAGAATCGCCATACAGGGTTACGGCATCAAATTCGTAAATCTCCAACATCCATTTCGTGCTTGTGTCACTTAAAATTTCATGCTCAAAGCTCAAGGATATAATACCTTCTTCTTCAACCGTAATCTTATACCAATCCCAATCACCCGTTGTATAGCTCGTTCCGCGCACCGAAGAATTCAACTGAATTTCATTAGCGGCTTGAGCAGTAGCGTTGTTCTCCTTTTCCCAATCAGAATCCTCGGTATAATTTACGGTTACGTTATAATCAACCTCAGACGTTCCCCAATAATACGGCCTTCCGCACGTTATTTTTAGGTAATAAATACCGGCCTTAACACCGAGGCTACACGTGGACAAATCGGAATTTCCCTTAATTTGCCACGCATGCTCGCTATTTCCATAATAAGTAACGGCATCGCCCATAAACAACTCCATGTGCCAGTGTGTAGAAGTGGATTGTACAAGCTCATGCTTAAAGTCCAAGCTTATATATCCGTCCTCTTCAACAATAAATTTATACCAATCCCAATCTCCCGTCGTATAACCTGCTCCGTATTTTGCAACGTTCAACTCAATATCGTTGGCATTTTCTGCCGTCCCATTGTTTTCCGTTTCCCAATTTGAAGCTTCCGTATGATTTACGGTAATATTATAATCAACGTCAGACGTTCCCCAATAATACGGTCTTCCGCATGTTATTTTTAGATAATAAATACCGGCTTTCACACCTAAATTTTTAGTAGTTAAGTTTTCATTACCCTTAATTTGCCAAATATACTCTCTATTTCCGTATGGAGTAATAGAGTCCTCCATATACAACTCCATATGCCATTTTGTGTCTTTAGATTGCACGAGTTCATGCATAAAGTCTATATTGATATAACCGTCCTCTTCAACTTCAAACTTATACCAATCCCAATCGCCTTCTCTCGAAGCATTACCGTATACCGCTTGGTTTACAGACATTAACGATGCTTGAGTAGCTTTATCATTAATTTCCTTCTCCCAATTGTTTGACTCGGCATACGTAACCTTAATTTTATATTCCGAGCCAAAATATTCCGAGGGGAGCGTAGGAGTAACGTATATCCAATATTTTCCGGTTGCCAATCCCAATTTGTTGGTTTGCATTTTCGTTTTATTTCCTTCGACTTCCCAATATCCGCCGTCTTCGCCAAAATAGTTTGTGGTTTTATCCTCTTCAAACAATTTGAACGTCCAACAGGTGCTTGACGTTGTCATCAACTCGTGTGAAAATGAAATTTCCACGTATCCATCTTTTTCAAGAGTAAAATGGAACCAGTCTTTATCTGCCTTATATTCAGACATGCCGGATATCTCCTGACCAAGAATAATTTGCTCGCCGGCTTCTATTCTTTCACTCTCGCTTTCTTCTTTTTGACGCTGTATAACGTTAAACACTATGACAAAAGCAAGAAGTGCTACGCCTAAAGCAATTGCGATACTAACCCATACTTTTTTATTCATTATTATAAGCTCCCCTTCTTTTTTATCAATTATAAATCACCTAAAATACGATTGTCAAGTATTCGGTCGTATATTATGCGATAATTTCCCCATACTAAATTATGGAGAAAAAACAATGTCATTAGAGCAAATCCAAATAAGACTGCGCGACTGCATAAAAAGGTCTGCTATTTCGCAAAAGGAAATTGCAAAAGCAATCGGAGTATCCCCGCAAACCGTTTCAAAATATATGAAATTGAATATTTTCCCCGCGCTTGACGCCCTTGCTAAATTATGCAAGATCTTGGACGTCAGCGCAGACTATATTTTATGCTTAACTAACTAATAACAAAAAAACGAAAAAGGAAAATGATATAGGCGCAGCTGGCTCTGCCCCTCGAAGCCCATATCAAAACCGTTTTCGTTTTTTTATTATCTATTATTCGTTTTAAATTGTATGTTAATCGACTTATACGCAGGCTTTTAGCCTTTGCTTACAAGCTTAAACAGAGTTTGCTCAAAGCCGTATACGCTTTGCAGCCTTTGAATTTCGGGCGTGTTCACTCTCTTTTCTCCACGAGTTTTTTTAGCCCTTATCATTAAGTTTTTGGGCGAGTGAGCAAGGTCTACGAATTCCAAAACGTCAACCTTATACCCCATATCCTCTAACACCATAGCGCGAATAGAATCGGTTAAAAGGGCTGACACCCTTTCCTTTATAATTCCGTATTTAAGCAGGCTGTCCATATCTCCGCCCTTTTTAATAGAAAGGTTTATCTCGTGCTGACAGCACGGCACGGAAAAAATATGCTTCACACCCTTTTTAATAGCATAGTAAAGAGCATAGTCGGTTGCAGTATCGCAAGCGTGCAAAGACACTACGACGTCTATCTCTCTATCGCTTAAAACGTCCTTTTTAACGTCGGCAACTACAAATTCCAAATTGCCGTATCCGTATTTTTGAGCAATTTTATTGCAATTTTCAACCACGTCTTTTTTTAAGTCGTAGCCTATGATTTTAACACTTTTACCCTTGATTTTAGCAAAATAATAGTAAATAATAAAGGTTAAATAGCTCTTTCCGCAGCCAAAATCTAAAATAGAAACCTCATCCTTTTCTATTTTGCCGCACTCGTCGTCTATAATTTCAACGAAACGGTTGATTTGCTTATACTTATCGTATTTGCTCTTTATAATTTTAAAATCGGGCGTAAAAACGCCCAAATCAACGAGGGGCGGAATATTCTCCCCTTCCTTTAAAATATAGACCTTTTCTCTGTCGTTAGAAAGACTTATTTCACCTTTAAGATTGTTTTTGCTCTCGCTGCGCTTTAACCTGCCCTTGCCTGAAAAATACGTAACGGTTTTACCTGCGGTAAATATGCAAACCTGAGTATATTGAGGCAAAACCCCGCCTATATATTCGTTAAACGCACTTTTTTCTACGTTTAGGTGGAACACCTTGCTGTCTTTAAACCTTTCGGCTTGATAGCATTCTTTTCCCTTTATAACGACGGGGCGAATACATATTTTTTCGTATTCAGCGCCCTTTACCGGCGAGCTTGCTGAAATTTTTATAAAGTCAGTTTTTAAAATTTCGTTAATCATACGAATATTTTAACATAAATTTAAACGCATTTCAACAATTTTAACGAGGCTTTTGCAAAAGACAGAGCCTCGTTTTATTTTTCCTTTTCAACAAGTAGCTTGAAACGCTATCCGTCTGCGAACTTTAAATAAAGCCCTTTATCGATTTTCTCCGCTTTCACAAAAAAGCTTCCTTAATTACAACTAACAATTCTTCAATTAAATCTTTTTCTGTTAAATTTAGCTTTTCCATTTTTTACACCTCTCAATTTTTTACACATACTATTATATCATCATATTTCCCATCAAATAACAATTTGGTGGGTAAAATGATGATAATTGTTGTTGGAGAGTATAAAATTTATGTGGAATTTTTCAAAATTTTCAGAAAATCTGAAGGAGCTTATAGCCGTAGAGGAATTAAACCCACCTGCGCTTGCAAAAATTTTAAAGACTGACCGTTCTAACGTAACCAGATATTTAAACGGAGAGCAAATACCGTCATTTAAGGTTTTTAACGCGATTATTACCTTTTTCAACGTTTCAGCAGACGTTATGTTAGGATTAAAAGATTACTCTTCTGCTACGAAATTTATTCCCACCGAAAATTTTGCAAGCCGTTTAAGGCGTGTCATGCAAGAAACGGATACGACTCAGTACAGACTTGAAAAAGATTTGAAATTAAGCGGCGCAAGCGTTTATAACTGGCTTTTTGACAAATCTTTGCCTTCCTTAGAGAACTTAGTTAAGCTTGCAAAATATATGGACGTTTCGGTTGATTATTTGCTTGGAAGAATCAATTAGTTTTATTTTATTATAGCAATAGCTAAAAGAATTTTATAAAACGTGAGCAAATTTTACAAAACGGCAACAAAATGTGGCTGAGCTAATACATATATCTTCAAACATAATGAGCGCTTACGTTGCAAAAGGCTGAACCGGCTTTATCGGTATAAAGAAAGCTCGACCTTGAAAAGGTCGAGCTTGAATTTTTAAAAAAACTCTATCTTTACTATCTCTTCTCGTTAGCGTGGGAAATACCTACATACACGCTGTTGGGGCTGCTTAATGCGCCGGGGTCATCCATCGGCATCCATTTAGCCTTCTCGATTTTTTCGTGAGAATTGTTGTACCAGCTTTCTTTCGCCTGTTGATTTTGAGCTTTTTTCTTTGCGAAAAGTTTTTTTAATCTCTTCATTTTTTCCTCCAAAAATCCTTACGCTTATATTATACACCAAAATCAATTCTTTGTCAATAAGTTTTTTTTCATATTTTATACCTTATACTACGACATTTTTCT
>JAZNDO010000028.1:0-7350 GCA_045588105.1 Christensenellaceae bacterium
TTTTGCGAGATTTTTGCAAGGGAATTACCTTGTTGGTAATCGGAATTGCAAAAAGCCGTAAAAAGACTAGTATTGCGAAATAAATAAACCTTTAAATATCAGTCACGAGTTGTGATAGAGCCAAAATTAAAAAGTCCGCTATACTTTGGAAAACAAAATATAGCGGACCGCAATTACAGAAATAGTAGGCAGACGTCTTCTTTGAGGGATATCTGCCTTCTTTATAACTGCTTTTATTTTTTTCTTTCGATAGGTATGCAAATTTCTATATACCGTTCTTTTTCCCAGTCTCCCCTTGGCCGCCAATGCATAGCGACAATTTCCGGCTTGTCAACAAAAACGTAATCCTCAGACTGTGCCCATTCGCTAACTATTTTCTTTCTGATTGCGGTATAATCTGCGATAGGACGTTTTTTCTTTTCTGTTTCAAATATAAGGTAAGTCTGTTTAGGAATAACAAGCGTTTCAAAACCCATTTTATCCATAAAGTCAACACCCGTCACGTTTGGATTAAAAATTTCTTTTCTCGTCCACTCGTCTAATTCATAAGCGACGTAAAAATCATACCCTTCGCCGTCAACGTTTTTAATTACCATATAATCGGTAGAATAATCACAGGACGCTCCAATTAAAAGCCATTGCTTTGCTCTTGTTGAGCTAAAAAACTCATGCTCCTGTTTTACGCGGTCTTCGCCGTAAGGAACACCTGTAAACCGTTTTTTATATCCGACTAAAATTATTTCGGATTTTTCTTCTATCTTAAATTTCATTTCGGTAACTCCTTTTAAATCACGACTAACAAAAAGTCGTGAAAATGACTTTAATGAACAGCCGTTTTTCACTTGTGATGGCGTTATGCCATGAAATTTTTTAAAGGCCCGGGAAAAGCTTTCGGGAGTTTCGTATCCGTACTTAAAAGCAACGTCAATTACCTTCATTTTCTTACTCAACAAATCTCTTCCGGCAAGTGTCAGCCTTCTTCTTCGAATATATTCTCCAAGTGTTAAACCGCACGTTATTCCAAACACTCTTTGAAAATGAAAGGCAGATGAGTACGCGCGCTTTGCCACCTCTTCAATGTGAATTTCTTTGGTAATGTTTTCTTCGATATAATCAATCGCATTTTGTATTGCCTGAAACCAATCCATTTCTTTCCCTCCGCAATCTTATTATAATCGAAGTAATTTTATAATTCTTGACTTTTTGTGCGACCTTTTGAGCAAATTTTTTACTTATAAAATGATTCGTAATTATTATAACAAATTGTCAGAGAAATGTTAAGAAATTATAACGTAAAATCAGCCCCTTTGCGAGAACACTCGCAAAGGGGCTGTCTTTTTGCTTATTTTTGTAAAAACGTCTTGAAAATCGACTTATATAAGGACTTCTTGTTGGTTTTATACTCGCCTTATGCTTATTTCGGCAGAGGATAATACCTCGCCCTTGCTCGTTTTTAAGTTGCCGTTTTCGGTTACGTCCTCTATTATTGCATTATAAGATGAGGTAGGCGTTATAACGGTTACCTCTTCGCCTAAATATAATAAATGCTTTTTGTATTCCCCGTAAGAGGTAGGCTTGTATAAATTGTAAACTAAGGTTGCTATCACGCTTTCTAACGACAGCTCCTTATTTAATACCTCTTTAGCCGAAATTGCAATATCCCTTATTTCAGCCGATATGGGGTTGTTCACGTTAAGACCTATTCCTACGATAGAACGCGACACGAAATCGCCCTCGAACACGTTTTCAATTAAAATTCCGCAAATCTTTTTGCCGTTTACTATAATATCGTTTGGCCACTTTATCTTCGCCTTTACGTCAAACGCGCTCAAGGTCTTTACGACTGCAACGGCTGAATTCATCATTATAGAAAAGCTTTCTTCTGCCTTGCAAGGGTATAGCCTTAAAAGAGAAAGATAAACGCCCCCTTCCTCACAAATAAAGCTTCTGCCCTTAGTACCTCTTCCTCCCGTTTGCTTTTTTGCAATTATAAGGGTATCCTCGGTCGGTTTTTTTAGTTTTTTAAGATACGTATTGGTCGAATCAATACTCTCAAAGCTAATCGTCTTCATTATTTCCTAACCTGTCGACGGCAGATTTCGCCACGTCGTATTCAAAGCCCTTCGACAGTAAATATTTATAACATTTCAGTAAATTCGTTTTGTCTTTCTGCTTATTTTTAAGATATTTCTCGGCGATAGCTACTGCCGAGTCGGTTTGGTCGCCTATATTTTCAAGAGCTTCCGTCATATCGTCATCAGATACGCCCTTTCTTTTAAGCTCCATTTCTATAAGGCGTTTACCTTTGTTTTTAGAGTAGCTTTTGGCGTAAACTAAAGCGTAGTCGCTATCGTCTAAAAATCGGTAGTCCTTCATCTTCTCTATAACGCTTTCTACCGTTTGCTCGGTGTAGCCCTTGCTATAAAGATGCTCTTTTACCTGTCTTTGCGTTTTTTTACTCTTCGTTATGAAAGAAAGCGCCTTATCCAAAGCGCGCGCTCTTTCTGAGTCAAACTGAATCTCGTCTAATTTTTCAGGCTCGATTTGGTCGCCGATTTTTAGTCTATAGCGCATAACCGTTTCAAGCTCTAATCCGCAGTAAAAGGCGTTGTCAAGGTAAATGCTGCACCTCGTCGGCGTTTTAATTTGGGGTTTTATATCGGTAATAACTTTCATTTCTCACCCGTAAACGACGTAAATTTGGCTCTCTTTTTCTATTTCGACCTTGCCTAAAAAATAATCGGTAAGCTTATCGCAAAAATCGGCTTCGCTGCTTGGAACAGCAATTTTAATTTCTACCCCCTCGGCAAAATCAGAGGATATCGTCTTTTGCTTATACTTTTCGATAAATTTTAAAAAAAGAGAATATTTTTCGTAGCCAAAAGAAATTTTATATACGTCAGAAATAATATTTTCCTCAAAGCCCCCCTCGTCAAGCCCTGCGCTCGTGCAAGAGGAATAAGCCCTGACGAGTCCGCCTGCGCCAAGCTTTATGCCACCGAAATATCTTGTAACAACGACCGCCGTATCCTTAAGCCCACGGTTTTTTAAAACCTCAAGCATAGGAATACCTGCCGTGCCCTGAGGCTCGCCGTCGTCTGAAAACCTTGCTACCTTACCGCCCTCTACCACATAGGCGTAGCAGTTGTGTGTTGCAAAGGGGTGCTTTTTACGAACAGTATCAATAAACTCCTTCGCGCCCTCTTCGGTTTCTACCATTTTGGTATAGCAAATAAAGCGGGATTTTTCGATAACAATCTCCTTTTCTATTGAGTTTTTAACACGAATATAACCGTTAATCGACATATAGCCCCACTTTTGCTAAATTTCGAGCAAATTTTTGTGATATAATTTTAACACATATTTATATAAATTGTCAATTACGTTGACAATTTTTTAGTTTTATTCTAAAATAATGCTATGCTATAAAAAGTAAAGGTTATAAAAAATGCTTAGGAAAAGATTTGGACTGAAATGTACGAAGCGGCAAAAGCCGTATTAAATGAACGTAAAATATCCGAGTATGTTACTTGCGGAGAGGTTTCTGCCGCAGTATTATCAAAATCGGGGAAAATATATACCGGTGTTTGTATTGACACCTGCTCTACTTTGGGTATTTGCGCAGAGAGAAACGCTATCTTTAATATGATTACCAATGGTGAGCAAGAAATAGATAAAGTGTTGTGTATCTTACCAGATGGTTCTAACGGCGCACCTTGCGGTGCTTGCCGTGAGCTTATGGTACAACTGATGGCAGGTAAATATCACGACATTGAAATATTGCTCGACTACTCCTTGGGGCGCACTATAAAATTAGGTGAAATTACTCCCGAATGGTGGATTAAGTAAATTCCAATTTATCGAGTCGTTAGTCCTTGAGCAAAAGCTTAAAATTATAGCACGCTATCTTCGCTCGCAAGGTCGTGTGTTTTGTAAAATAAAAAAGTAAAGAGTAGCAAAAAAGCGCTTTTCTCATAGGGATTTAAATTTAAAACGCTATGATATTTTTTTCGGAGAAATAAGAATGCAAACTTATTTATTTGACTTTGACGGTACGCTTGTCGATTCTATGCCATCTTTTATTGCAGGAGTTATTAAAGAATTAAATAAAAATAATTGTCAATATGATGATGACATAATAAAAATAATAACTCCTTTGGGCTTTACCGGTACCGCTGATTATTTTATTAAAACGTTCGGCTTGGATATAAGCATTGAAGAACTTGTTCGGGCTTTCAAAGACAATATGGCAAATGAATATTTTTACAATATACCTGCAAAAAGCAACGTTATAAAGGTTTTAAAGGAGTTGAAAGATAACGGCGCAAGTCTAAATATTTTAACTGCAAGTCCACACGTTACTCTTGATGCGTGCTTAAAAAGATTGAAAATATTTGATTTGTTTGATAACGTTTGGTCTTGTGAAGACTTTTCAACAACAAAAACAAATCCTGAAATTTATAAATTGGTTTCCAAAAAACTTAACGTAAACGTTAAAGACGTGTTGTTTTTAGACGACAACTTAAATGCTAACTTGACGGCGAAATCTGCGGGCATGAAGGTATGTGGCGTTTTTGATGAATCTTCTGTCGATTACATAGAACAAATGAAATCTGTTTGCGATTTCTATATCTACGACTTTGATCAATTGTTGAAAATAAAATAGCCAAGCCTATCTGCACATTGATTTGTAAGCCACAAAGGCTCGAATGTAAAAACGATTAGTAAAGATTGAAACATTGAGTCTTATATAAAAACACTTTTGAAATGTAGCACACTATACTTTGCAAGCAAAGCCGTGTGTTTTTTGCACCACAAAAAAAGACTAACGAAATTTTCGTTAGTCTTTTATCTTGTCTAAAAAATCCCTATGGGAAGATCGATAATTTTGCTACTCTTTTATAACGTCTTAAAAACCCCTATGGGAAACGCTCTTTATTCACGCTTTTCATTATATATAATATTATATATTATTCCTCGTCGCTATTTTTTAAGCTGTTGCCGAGGAATGTTCCCCATCCGCTCGTCTTTGGTCTTGGTTGGCGTGGAGCAGACTCACGTCTGCCTCTTCTGTCGTCTCTTCTTCCGCCTCTGTTGTAGCCGCCCTTTCCGCCTCTGCGGTCGTCGTACTTTCTGTCCTTATCAAAAGGCTTTAAGTTGTTTGGAATAATAGCCACGAAACGGTTTGGCTCTTTACCCTCTGACTGAGTTTTAACCTCGGTAGAGTCCGAAAGAGCAGAGTGAAGAATTCTTCTCTCGTATGGGTTCATTGGCTCTAAGGTAACCTTTCTGCCCGTTCTGACAGCCTTTGCTGCAAGCTTTTCAGCTAAGCTCTTTAAGGTTTCCTCCCTCTTTTCTCTGTAGCCCTCACAGTCGACTACGACTCGTCTGTAATCGTCCCTGCCGGTGTTTGCTACCGCGCCTGCTAAGCTTTGAAGAGCGTCTAAAACCTCGCCTCTGTAACCGATTATAGAAGAAGAGTTATCGGTTATAACGTCGATTATAATCTTTTCGCCCTCTTCGTTTAAATTGCATTTAGCGTTGACTTCCATAAGCTCGAAAAGACCGCCAATAAACGAAACGGCTCTTTCTCCGTCAGTCTTTTTTGCGCAAATTTCAACCCTTGCTTTTTTGCCGCCTAAGCCTAAAAATCCTTTTACAGGCTCTTCCAATACAGTAATCTCGGCGTTATCCTTTTCTAAACCGAGAGTTTTAAGACCAAGCTCAACTGCTTCTTCTATGGTCTTTCCTAAAAATTCAGCCATTTTTTTCTCCTTAATTATCTTCTTTTTCCGTATTTAATTTTTTCTGCCTTTTGTCTTTCTATTTCTTCGATTTGTTTTTTAAACGCCCTTTCTACAAAAAAGTTGATAAGCAAGGTAAATCCGGTTGAAAGAAGTGAGCTCGTTATCATATAAATAGAAAATGCCGAAGAATAAATAAATGCAAAGATACCAAACATAATAGGCATCATCCAGGTCATCATCTTCTGAGTAGACGCTGCCTGAGAGTTTTCACCGTCAACCGACGACAACTGCATTTGCGTTTTTTGCTGCTTGTTCATAATTACAGTTGAACCAAGCATTGTGAGAATTGAAAGAGCAACCAATATAAATAAACCGTTACCCTTGCCAAAGCCCTTTTGTTGATACTTATCCTTTAAGTTATAGGTAAGCTCCTCGTAGCAGGTAAGATTATCGTGGTAAGTACCCTTTAAGTCCTTAACGTTTTCAGCTCCGAGTGTTTTTTCTAAGTCCTCAAAAAGCGGAATAGCGGTCTTATAGGGGCTATCTACTACCCAAAGGTTTTTAACCCAAGGGAAAATAACGGACTTAGACGCGTTTTCTTCATACGCTTTTGCCGAATTATCTCTTGCCGTTGGCTTTATAACCTTGTTTAAGTAATCGTTTCCTATAAGCTTGAGAGACTTTTCTGAGATATAGCTTTCGCTTTTTTCTTTGAACACGCCGTTTAATTCGCCGTTTAAAAGCTCACTGTACTTAATTTTATATTCGTTGTCGCTTACCTTGGTTATATATTCGCTTGCGCCTGAGAATTTACTGTAAAACGCCTGTAAATTTTCTATATAATAAACGCCGTCGCTTATGGTGCTTATTATATTTGCGTTTTCAGAAACGTTTACCGCAAGCTTATTTATAATGTAAGTGTGACAGTATTGGTCTACGTTTTCTAAAAGCTCTTTGTTTTCTACGCTGAGCTTACCGTCCTTTAAATATGCGGCAAGGGTTGGGTAATCCTTTAAAACCTTAGAATCTGCAGAAGCAAAAGCTGCAAAATTAAGCTTAAAGCTGTTTGTATCGGTGTTTACCGAGCCTTCCGCTTGAACGAAATATTCGCCGTAGCCCTTTTCCTCTAAGGCTTTGGTTATATTTAAAAGATATTTATCTCCGCTTTGATTTTTTTCTAAAATTTTACCTTTTTCTTCGGTAGTATAATCCTCTAACGTTGCGGTATACGCTTTGCCCATTTCGTTGAAAACCTGCTTGTCTGCAGAACGGGAATAGCTGTTAAACGCGCCTATAACTATAATAAAGAATATAAGAGTAACGAGGGTAGGAAGACAAGCCGAAAATGCAGAATAACCGTTCTTTTTGTAAAGAGCCATCATTTTCTGCTGATAAAGCCTTTCGTTATTTTTATATTGCTTTTTGAGCTTTTCAAGGTCGTCCTTCATCATTTCTAACTTAAGACTGTTTTTCTTGGTAGAAGCTCTTGAATAAATATCAAGGGGAAGAGTTAGAAGCTTTAAAATAACGGTAAATAAAATAATACCAATACCTACGTCGCCTACGAAATTAATTAAAGCACCGATTATTTTACATATCCATT
>JAZNDO010000029.1:0-17947 GCA_045588105.1 Christensenellaceae bacterium
TTTTCATAATATATATATAATGAAAAGTGTGTTAAAATTTATTAAAAACAATTTACAAATGTAAAAATATGGTGTATATTATAAAAGTATTTCCTTGTTAAACGGAGAGAACCATGAAAAAGAACACGAAAATCTTACCTATAATTATAATCATAGCCGTGGTGGCGTTATATCTCGTTTCGGCAATATTTTCACTCGGCACGGTTTTTGCGCCGGCTACGGCTTTGAAAACGGTAGAGGTAAATCCCGATAGAGAGCAAACTATAGATAACGCCTTCGTTACGGTAGACTTGAGCTTGAGAAAGGTTGACGAAGAGGATTCCGAAAAAACCTCGGTTACCTCGATAAGCAGAATTTACGTCTACGTAGGCGAGGTGCGGTCCTTTGCGACGGACGAGGAGGGCAATAATTACGCCGAGATTCGTTTTCAGTTTAAAACGAAGAGCGTAAACGACGGAACTGCTATCCGTGACGAGGTTATCGCTAAAATACCGGTAACCGAAAACAGCGGCGGATTTTCCTGGATAAAGGTTTTCGACGGAGAGCTTGAGGCTAAGAAAAAGGAGATTTCTTACGAAAGAGTGAAGATATCCACTCCCGACAGTATAGACCTTTACGAGGTTGTTTTTACAGACGCCGAGGGTTACGTGCTTGCTACCGACGCGACCTACGGTATTGAAAGTCAGATTGAAGAGGCAAGGCTCGTGATTGACGAGCAGAACATGTTTACTGAGTCGACGGCTAAAAAATATCATTTTACAAACGAAGAGCTTAAGGCGTTAGCTTCGGTAAACGCTCTCAAAGGCGCAAAGGCTTCGGTCGGCAGCGCTCCTCTCGCTACGATAGCGTATTGCGTAAGCACTTTCATATTCGGTACGAACACCTTTGGACTGAGAATAATAGATTGCCTGTCAGGGCTTGGAATAATTTTAATAGCGTACGCCTTTGCTTTAAACGTATTCGGCAAAGAAAAATACGGCGCTACCGCTATGATATCCGTTCTTTCGCTCGGCGCTGCGTTTACAGCAAGTAATTTTGCTTTTGCCTCGCTCGGCGCATTTTTTGCAGTATTAAGTATTTATCTTGCGTCAATTTATTTTATAAGACATTATTATTTGGAAGATAAAAAGGACGGCGTCGTATGCCTTATCGGCATTGGCTTGGCATACGGCTTGGCAGTCGCGTGTAATATGACTTATTGCGTGCTTTTAATCGGTTTGACGGTTCTTCTCGTGATGGCGAGAAAAAGAGGGTATAAGCAGTTTAAAAGAGATGAAAAGCAGGCAAAGGGTCTTGACAAGGAAGAGGTATATCTCTCTTATAATAAAAAGCGTTTAATTTCTTTCGGTGTGTCTGCATTGGCTTTAACTGTGTTGCCAATCGTACTGTTTACCGTTTGCTACAGCGTGTGCGCAGGCGTTTACATGGAGTATTACGGCGCAGGCTACTTTGCAAGCGCGTTTAAATTTTTCGTTGAGAGTATAACGCCAAGATATCAATCCTCGCCGTTTGCTTTATTCGCGGGTTTTGGCGGAATTAAATTCAATGCAGCTACCGTAGATTTAAAATATCTTGAGCAGGCTGCTTATTATTCCTTCCTTAACTATTTTACCTGCATATTTTCTCTCGTTTGCTTCGTTTTCGTTACGGTTGCCGTATTTTTCGGCAAAAAAATATCCTTCTTTAAAAACGCAGGGGTGTTGAGTAACAAATATAAGGTGACGACCGTAGCCTTTTTATCTACTGCTTTACCCGTATTTTTAGGCTTTATTTCGAGTCCGTACGGATTTGCAAGCGTTTCCGTGTTTGCGTGCGCGTATATAGCGTTTGCTCAGTCCGTGCTTGTAAAGTGTATAAATAAAAAAGCCGCAAACACTATTTTCTGTGTGGCAAACGCAATCGGCTTGATTATGTTTGCTATGGCGTACGTTGCATACGTAGGGTTTGTTCTTCCCGAGCTTGCAAATAAAATTCTCTATCTTTGGCAGGTGCTTTAAATGTTAGCTAAATTTACAGGTTTTACCCTTATAGGGTTAGACGGCGAGGTCGTCGAGGTTGAGGTTGATACCAATAACGGTTTGCCGGCATTTGAAATAGTAGGGCTTCCCGACGCAGCGATAAAGGAGTCGAAGGAGAGAGTTCGTTCGGCTATAAAAAACAGCGGAAAGAGATTTCCAAATCACAAAATAACGGTAAATCTCGCTCCTGCCGATTTGAAAAAGGAAGGGGCGTGCTTGGATATTCCCATCGCATTGGGAATAATAAAGGCGAGCGGTCAGCTTGCAGACAAGCCGTTAGGCGATACCGTAATGATAGGCGAGCTGTCCTTGGACGGAGGTATAAGAGGAGTAGCAGGTATTCTTCCTATGCTTATTTCCGCTCGTGAAAAGGGCTTTAAAAGGGCTATAATACCTTCTGCAAACGCAAAGGAAGGGGAATATATAGACGGCGTTGAAATAAGAACGGCAAGCACCTTGAAGGATATTTGCTCTTATATTGACGGCACGGGCGAGCTTGCTCTCGTTAATAAGTTAGACTACGGCGTAATAAGCGAAAATATAACATACAGCGACGATATTACCTTCGTAAAGGGGCAATACGTTGCAAAAAGGGCTATGGAAATAGCCGTCAGCGGAAATCATAACATAATTTTGGTCGGACCTCCGGGCTCGGGTAAAACGATGCTTGCAAAATGTATACCGTCTATAATGCCCGATATGTCCTTTGAGGAGGCTTTGGAAACCACAAAAATTCACAGCGCGGCGGGTACGCTTTCGGGCGAAGAGGGTATAGTTTATAAAAGACCGTACGCAACGCCACATCACACAGCGTCGAGAATTGCAATTATAGGCGGCGGCGTTTCGGCAAAGCCGGGAATTATAAGCTTAGCGCATAACGGCGTGCTGTTTTTAGACGAAATGGCTGAGTATCCGCGCTCTATTTTAGAGAGCCTGCGTCAGCCGCTTGAAGACAGAGTTATAACCGTTTCAAGAGCGAAGGCGAGCGTTAAATACCCTGCGAGCTTTATGCTCGTTGGCAGTATGAACCCTTGCCCATGCGGATTTTTGGGCTCTAAGCAAAACTACTGCAAATGTACTCCTTCTCAAATTATAAAGTATAAAGCGAAGGTTTCGGGTCCTTTAATGGACAGAATGGATTTGCGTATTACCGTTGATAACGTAAAATACGACGAGCTTGTCGACAAGACCTCGGGCGAGCCCAGCGACGAGGTAAGAAAGAGAGTAAACAGAACCAGACTTATTCAAAGAGAAAGGTTTAAGGGTGAGGATATAAACAGCAACGCCGAAATGGGCGAAAGACATTTAGAGGCGTTTTGTAAGCTTTCTAAAGAGTGTGAGGAAATTATGCGTAAGGCATTTGATAGCCTGAGGCTTTCTGCAAGAGCAAGAAGCAGAATAATAAAGGTTGCAAGGACTATCGCTGATATGGAGCTTTCTCAAGATATCGAGCCAAAGCATCTTTTAGAGGCTATAAGCTACAGAAGTGAGGAAGTATGAGAGAGTTGACTCGCGAGGAAAAGGCTCTGATTTTTCTCGATTCGTTTGAAAATTTAGAATATAAGCACAAAAAGGCTCTCTTAGATTTGGCGGAGTCGCCTTGCGAGCTGTTTAAAAATACCGATATCTTAAGCTCTTACTTTAATTCGGTGGGCAAGCCGCAAATAGCGAGCGCAATACTGCTTGCGCTGAAAAACGGCGATTACGTAAAAGAGGCTATTGCAAACTGTCTGAGGGGCGCTGACGACGCGGTAACTGTAGTAAGCGATAATTACCCCGAGGAGCTTGCGAATATTCCAACGCCTCCGCTCGTATTATATGCGAGAGGAAACCCGGAGCTTTTAAAAAGAAAGAAGCTCGCTATCGTCGGCTCAAGAAAGACCCTGCCGCTTTACGCAAAAAAGGCTGAGGAAATATCCTCGGATTTGGCAAATAGCGGCGTTGCGGTCGTTACGGGCATTGCAGAGGGCGCGGACACTCGCGCGATAAAGGGCGCGCTTGCAAGCGGAAACGTCATATCGGTTTTTGCAGGCGAGGTAGGGAAGGTTTATCCCTCGTCGGCAAACGAGCTTGCAAGAAGTATTTTAAATAGCGGAGGACTTATACTTTCCGAATATCCGTGCGGAAGGTCGCCAAGGGTATATTCTTATCCGGTAAGAAACAGAATTATCGCAGGGCTCAGCCTTGGAGCGTTAATCGTCAGCGGAAGCTTAACGAGCGGAGCGAGATATACCGCAGGATACGCGGCAGACTACGGAAGAGAGGTCTTTTGTCTTCCTTACGGCATAGGGGTTCAAAGCGGCGAAATCTGCAAATCGCTTATCAAAAACGGAGCGGTTATGGTAGAGTCTGCGGAGGAAATCGCAGCTCAATTGGGCTTTGAGCTGAAAAATCGGGAAGAGCAAGAAATTTTGCTTACCGACAACGAAAAAATATTATACGCGCTGATAAAAGAGGGCGTTAATAATACTGATATGATGTCCGAGAAATCGGGGCTTATGATTTTTGAAATTATATCGGCGCTCGGTATGCTCGAGCTGAAGGGGCTTATAATAAAGGACCTCAGCGGAGAATACGGCGCAATTAAATAAATGGCTATGAGTATCGCGTGACGAGTGGTCACCGTTGTCAAACAGCCAAATAAATAAGGCGGAGGATTTTATGCAGCTTATAATAGTAGAGTCGCCATCTAAGGCAAAAACGATAGAAAAATATCTTGGGGGAAAGTTTAAGGTTGACGCAAGCGGCGGACACGTGCGCGACCTTCCCGAAAAGAGATTGGGTGTAAACGTTGCCGACAACTATACTCCAAACTACGTTATTTCGGCAGATAAAAAAGCAGTTATAAAAAGGCTTAAGGAAAAGGCTGAAAAGGCGGATAAAATATATCTCGCAACCGACCCCGACCGCGAGGGCGAGGCTATAAGCTGGCACCTTAAGGAGGTGCTTGGTCTTGATGAGAGAGCGCAGAGAATAGTCTTTAACGAAATAAGCGAAACGGCAGTTAAGGAGGCTCTTAAAAATCCAAGGGATATAAATTATAATTTGGTTGACTCTCAGCAGGCGAGAAGAGTTTTGGACAGACTCGTGGGCTACAAAATCAGCCCCTTCCTTTGCAAGAGAATTCAAACGGGACTGTCGGGCGGAAGAGTGCAATCCGTCGCTCTCAAAATCGTAGTTGACAGAGAGAGGGAAATTAGAGCCTTCGTTCCTAACGAATATTGGAATTTAATCGCCGAGGTAAAGGGCGCAGACTCAGAGGCCTTCAGCGCGACCTTAGAAGAGAGAAAGGGTAAAAAATATAAGCCGTCAAACGCTGACGAGGCGAGCGCGGCAGAGCAAATAGTAAGGGAAGGAAAATTAGTCGTAAAAGAGGTGAAAAAGAGCGTGACGAAGGCGCACGCATTTCCTCCGTTTACGACCTCTACCATGCAACAGGACGCGTCTGCTAAGCTCAACATGTCGTCGTCTATGTGTATGCAGGTTGCTCAGCACCTTTACGAGGGCGTAGAAACGGCAAACGGACATCTCGCTTTGGTTACCTATATAAGAACGGACTCTGTAAGAGTTTCTCCGGTAGCGCAGACTGCTGCAAGAGCGTATGTCGAAGAAAAGTTCGGTAAGGAATATCTTCCTTCAAAGCCAAACGTTTTCAAATCAAAAAAGAACGCTCAGGACGCGCACGAGGCTATAAGACCAATCGACGTCAGCTTAACGCCCGAAAAGGCAAAGCCCTTGCTTGACAGAAATCATTACAACTTATATAAACTCATTTACGAAAGATTTATAGCGTCGCAAATGAAGGACGTTGAGTATAACTCCGTTCAAATAACCTTGGAAACGGGCGACTACGCGTTAAAGACCTACGGAAGAACGGTCAAGTTTAAGGGCTATACCGCCGTATATAACGATTATCGCGCAAATGAAGAGGACGATAGCGACAAGATTAAGATGATTCCCGAGGTGAAAGAGGGTGAGGTTTTAGAGCTTATATCGCTTAATAAAGAGCAAAGGTTTACCAAGCCCCCCGTGCGTTATACGGACGCAAGCCTTATAAGAATTATGGAAGAAAAGGGCATAGGCAGACCTTCGACCTACGCGACCATCATCTCCGTGCTTTCAAAGCGTAAATATACTACTAAGGACGGTAGACATATAGTGCCTACCGAAATAGCTTTTGCAATCACGGATATGCTTAACAAGTATTTTTCGGATATTATGGATATTTCGTTCACGGCGAATATGGAGGATAAGCTTGACGGTATTGAAAACGGCGGTCAGGATTGGAGAGATATTATAGGAGAATTTTATCCGTCCTTTGCCGAAAGACTTACCAAGGCTTCGACGGACGGAGACGAGGTGACCGATATTCTCTGCGATAAATGCGGCGCGCCAATGATAAGAAAGAGCGGCCGTTACGGTAAATTCCTCGCCTGCTCAAAATATCCCGAATGCGCAAACATTAAGTCCGAAAACGAAGAGGTTTCAAACGTTAAATGCGATAAATGCGGTTCTATGATGGTATATAAAACAGGCAAGTTCGGTAAATTCTTGGCTTGTCCCAATTACCCCGACTGTACAAACGTAAAGCCTATCGACGAAAAGGTTTCAGAGCAAAAATGCGAAAAGTGCGGTGGTGTAATGGTTGTTAAAAAGGGTAGATTCGGCAATTATCTCCAATGTCTTGACTGTAAGGAAACGCTCAGTCAGACCGAAAAGGCAGGCGTTTGTCCTCAATGCGGTAAGCCGACTCAAAAGATGACCTCAAGAAACGGAAAGACCTTCTACGGCTGCTCGGGATATCCAACCTGTAATTTTATGAGCTGGGATATGCCAAACGGCGAGCATTGTCCAACCTGTAACAGCTTTATAGTTATTGCAAAGGACGGCAAAACAAAAAAATGCTCGAATAAAGATTGCAATTATACGGATAAGCCCGTAAGAAAGAAAAAAGATGGGAAAAACGGTTAAAATAATAGGCGGAGGCTTGGCAGGCAGCGAGGCGGCGTATTACCTTGCTAAAAGGGGATACGAGGTTAAGCTTTACGATATAAAGCCCCACGCGTATACGCCTGCTCACAAAAACCCCAATTACGGCGAGCTCGTATGCTCCAATTCCTTAAAAAGCAACGACGTTTACGGCAACGCCTGCGGTCTTTTAAAGGAGGAGATGCGAATTTTGGGCTCTATGGTGATAGAGGTTGCCGACGGCTGCAGCGTGCCTGCAGGCGCGGCGCTTGCAGTTGACAGAGATAAATTTGCAGAGGGTATTACGAAAAAGCTTCGTTCTATGCCCAATATAGAGTTTATTTCTGAAAACGTGAGCTCAATTGATTTGAGCGAAAACGTGATTATAGCGACGGGACCCTTGACGACCTCCGAGCTTTGCGACGAGATAGGCAAAATTACGGGTAGCGGATTTTATTTTTACGACGCCGCCGCCCCGATAATTTCAGGCGACAGTATAGACTTTGACAATGCGTTTATCTCTGACAGATACGGCGAAATCGGAAAGGGCGATTACGTAAATTGCCCAATAGATAAAGAGGGATATTTAGCATTTTATAAAGAGCTGATTACGGCAAAAAGAGCCCCTCTTCACGAGTTTGAAAACGTCAAGGTTTTCGAGGGGTGCATGCCCGTAGAGGTAATGGCGTCGAGGGGAGAGGATACCCTTCGCTTCGGACCGCTTAAGCCGGCAGGGCTTACCGACCCCAAAACGGGCAGGTGGCCGTATGCTTGTATGCAGCTGAGAAAAGAGGATGAAGAGGGTAGAAGATATAATATAGTGGGCTTTCAGACGAACCTTTTATTCCCCGAGCAAAAGAGAGTTTTTTCTATGTTTCCGGCGCTTAAAAACGCAGAGTTTTTGCGCTACGGCGTAATGCATAGAAACACTTATATAAATGCGCCGACAGTTTTAAACAGTGATTTTTCTATGAAAAATTACCCAACGGTATTTTTCGCAGGGCAAATCACGGGTGTCGAGGGCTACGTGGAAAGCACTGCGAGCGGACTTTTAGCGGCGATAAATATGGATAGAAAGCTTTCGGGAAAGAAAAGCCTAAATTTAGATTCAACCACTGTTATGGGCGCGCTTTCCTGTTACGTGGCGACGCCAAACGCAGACTTTCAGCCTATGAACGCCAATTTCGGAATTATAGCCCCGATAGACTATAATCCACGCAAAAAAGCAGAGAAAAAGCTTTTGATGGCGCAGCGCGCTTTACAAAATATCACAAAAATAAAGGAGACGTTATGAGCGTAGAATTCAGAGGTACGACCATTTGCGCCGTTAAGAAAAACGGCGTTACCGCAGTTGCAGGCGACGGTCAGGTCACTATGGGCGAATCCATAGTTTTTAAAAATAACGCAGTAAAGGTAAGAAGAATATATAACGGAAACGTCGTTATCGGCTTTGCAGGCACCGTTTCCGACGCATTTTCGCTTTGCGAGAGGTTTGAGGCGATGCTTTCAAAATTCGCAGGCAATTTGGAAAGGAGCGCAGTTGAGCTTGCCGAGCAGTGGAGAAGAGACCAGGTCGGCAGAAAGCTCGACGCTTTGATGATAGTTGCAGACAAAAACAGCCTTTTGATTATTTCGGGCACGGGCGAGGTTATAGAGCCCGAAGAGGGTATCTGCGCAATAGGCAGCGGCGGAAATTACGCCTTGGCTGCGGCAAGAGCCCTTGCTGAGGAAACTGATTATTCTGCTGAAGAAATTGCTACTAAGGCTCTTAAAATCGCAAGCAGAATCTGTATTTTCACCAACGATAATATTCGTTGCGAAACAGTTTGAGAGGTGAATTATGAATTTGACTCCAAGAGAGATTGTTAAAGAGCTTGATAAATACATTATCGGTCAGGATAACGCTAAAAGAGCGGTTGCGGTTGCTCTGAGAAACCGTTACAGAAGAAGTCAGTTATCCCCGGAGCTCAGAGAGGAAATAACTCCCAAAAACATTATAATGAAGGGTCCTACCGGCGTTGGTAAAACCGATATTGCAAGAAGACTTGCAAAGCTCGTTAAAGCTCCCTTTATCAAGGTTGAGGCAACCAAATACACCGAGGTTGGCTACGTGGGAAGAGACGTTGAATCTATGATTCGCGACCTCGTTGAGGCAAGCGTGAGAATGGTTAAGGAGGAGCAGTTTGCAAGCGTTTCGGCAAAGGCTACTGCAATAGCTGAAAGACACGTCGGCTCAGTGCTTTTCGACGCCCTCAGAGATACTCGCGGCGAAACCCCGAGAGATTTGTGGGAGGAGAGCGTTTTAAGAGATTTGAGAAAGGGTAAATACGATAACTTCAATATAGAAATAGACGTGCCCGACGAGCATAAGCCGTTAGAGCTTATGCCGGGTATGAACGCCGAAATTTCTCTCGGCTCAATCTTTGGCGACGTTCTTCCCAAAAAGAGAAAGAAGAGAAGAATCAGCGTAAGAGAGGCTATGAGAATAATCATTGCCGAGGAAAGCGACAAGCTTATCGACGACGACGCCGTAAAGGCGGAGGGAGTCAGAAGGGCAGAGGAAGAGGGAATTATCTTTATCGACGAGATAGATAAAATCGCAAGTAAAGCAAAGCAAGGCGGACAAGACGTTTCAAGAGAGGGTGTTCAAAGGGATATTCTTCCTATCGTTGAGGGCAGCTCGGTTACGACCAAGTACGGAATAGTAAAAACCGACTATATTTTATTTATCGCCGCCGGCGCATTCCACGTTTCGGCAGTTGAAGATTTAATTCCCGAGCTTCAGGGTAGATTTCCTATCAAGGTTGAGCTTGCAAGTCTTACAAAAGAGGATTTTGTGAATATTCTTACAATTCCTCAAAATGCAATAACTACTCAGTATTCTACCTTACTTGCCGTTGATAATATAGATTTACAGTTTACAAAGGACGCGATTGCGAAGATTGCCGAAATTTCAGCCGACCTCAACGCAACGAGCGAGGATATAGGCGCAAGAAGACTTCATACGGTAATGGAAAACCTCGTTGAGGACATTTCCTTCAACGCAGGCGGAGATATTCCGTTTACTACCGTAACGGTTGACGAAAAGTACGTTGAAGAGCATCTTTCAGATATAATAAAAGACCAGAGCGTTAAAAAATATATTCTTTAATTTAAGGTGAATTATGATAAACATACCAAAGGGAACAAAAGACGTTTTGCCTGCAGAGAGCTACAAATGGCACTACGTTGAAAATACTGCAAGAGAAATAGCAGATTTATATTGCTTAAACGAAATAAGAACTCCTACCTTTGAGCACACAGAGCTCTTTTTAAGGGGGGTGGGCGAAACCACCGACGTCGTTAATAAAGAGATGTATACCTTCTTGGATAAAGGCGACAGAAGTATGACCTTAAAGCCCGAGGGTACGGCAGGCGTTGCGAGAAGCTTTATCGAAAACGGACTCTTTAACGGGGCAATGCCTCTTAAAATGTATTATATTACCCCCGTTTTCCGTTATGAAAACCCACAGAAGGGAAGACTCAGAGAGCATCACCAATTCGGCGTTGAAATTTACGGCGGAGCAGGCGCTGATACCGACGCAGAGGTAATTTCTCTCGCCCATACGCTGCTTACCAAGCTTGGCTTAAGCGTTAAGCTCTTTATCAACAGCATGGGCTGTAAGGAGTGCAGGACGGAATATAACGACGCCTTAAAGGCTTATTTTGCAGACAAATTGGACGGACTTTGCCCTACCTGCAGAGAAAGATATTCTAAAAATCCTTTAAGAATTTTAGACTGTAAAGAGGATAGATGCAAGAGCCTTTGCAAGGACGCTCCAAAGATTACCGAATATCTTTGCGACGACTGCAGCTCTCATTTTGCTAAGCTTAAGGATTTGCTCACGGCAAGCGGAATAGATTTCGAGGTAAATCCCTTTATCGTTAGAGGTCTTGACTACTATACTAAAACCGTATTTGAATTCGTTACAAACGCGCTCGGCTCGCAGGGCACCGTATGCGGAGGCGGAAGATACGACAACCTTATCGCTCAGCTTGGCGGTAACCCAACCTGCGGCGTAGGCTTTGGTATGGGCTTAGAGAGAATTTTAATGCTTATGGAGGCTGTAAACGCTCCTATTCCTAACCCTAACGGCGTAAAGCTTTACGTTGCATCTATGGGCGAGGTTGCGTATAAAAAGGCTTACGAAATTGTAACGGCTCTTCGTAAAAAGGGAGTAAAGGCAGAGGTCGACCATGCGGGAAGAGGAATAAAGGCTCAATTTAAATACGCAGATAAAATAGGCGCGGAAAACGTTATTACCTTGGGCGATAACGAATTGGAAAGCGGAATTTGTACCGTAAAGCGTATGTCTGACGGCGAAAGAAAAGAGGTTAAAATCGACGAGGTTGCAGACCTGTTTTAAGTTTATAACAACTAATAGAGGAAACCTTCGGGTTTCCTGTTTGTTTATTGTAAAAAAACCATACGAAAAAAATTGTGGGAATATTGAAAATCCGCATATATTGTGATAGAATTATTTTAAGTATTTTAGGTGGCTAAGATAAAATGATAATCGAAATAACGGCGCAGGCGATTGGTATAATCGCAATGGCGTTTAACGTGCTATCCTATCAGCAAAAAAAGCAAAAATATATTATAGCAATGCAGTTTTGCGGCTCAGCCTTATTTGCGACTCACTTTTTTATGCTTGGCGCGTATATGGGCGGTATTTTAAACGCCGTCGGCATTTTTAGAGCCGTGGTGTTTTTACAAAAGGACAGGTGGAAATCAGACCGCATAATCTGGAGTGTAGGGTTTATTTTAATTTATCTTGCCTCTTACGTCCTTTCGTTTACCGCGCTCGGCTTAGAATTTAACTTGAAAAACGCAATATTAGAAAGCTTGCCCGTAATAGGTATGACGGCAACAACGATTGCTTTCAGGTGCAAGACTGCAAAATCTACAAGACTACTTAGCTTAATAAGCTCGCCGTCTTGGCTTATATACAATATTTTTGCTCTTTCGGTTGGAGCGATTTGCTGTGAGGTTATAAGTATAGCTTCAATATTCGTAGGGCTGTTTAGATATGACTACAAACAAGATAAAGGCATAGGTGAAGAAGAAAATGGCTAAAAGATTTTTACATTGCTTAAGAATTCAGTTTTTCCCAAATCATTACGAGGACGAGCGCATAAGCGAGGTCGTAGACTATTGCGTAAAATACGGCTTTGATAACGTTATGCTTTTTATAAACGCAGAGGAATATTTCGTTGGGCATATGACCGTTGAAGAGGCAAAGCCTTGGGTTGAAAC
Source organism: Christensenellaceae bacterium (assembly GCA_045588105.1). Taxonomy (GTDB): domain Bacteria; phylum Bacillota; class Clostridia; order Christensenellales; family Borkfalkiaceae; genus UBA10281. Next base: position 12,283 of record JAZNDO010000029.1, read on the forward strand.
CTTAAAAAAGGCAAAAAGGGCTTTTGTTGAAAAGGGTATTTCGGTAAGCCTAAACCCTTGGACGGAGCTCGGTCATTTAGACCGTGAGCGCAAGCTGAAGGATGGGCAAAATTTCACGACGATGGTCGATTTTAACGGCAAAAGCTCTAAGCTCGTTGCCTGTCCCTTGTGCGAGGAGTGGAAGAAATATTTCTTTGATTTTTACACCTATCTGATAACCGAAATAGAGCCGGATACCATTTGGGTTGAGGATGATTTCAGATTGCACAATCACGGCGACTTGGAGTTCGGCGGTTGCTTTTGCGACCTTCACATGAAAAAATACAACGAAAAATTGGGAACAAATTATACGAGAGAAGAGTTTACGGACAGGCTTTTTAGAAAAAATCCCGAAAAAAGAGTAAGAAAAGCATGGCTTGACGTCAATCGCGCGTGCATGCGTGATTTGGCAAGGGAGATAGGCGAGCACGTTAAAGGCTTGGGGCTCGGAACTAAAATCGCGTTGATGTCGTCCGCGCACGACTGGCACTCCTTAGAGGGCAGAGATTGGCACGGTATACACAAGGGCTTTGCCTGCGGTGGGGAAATGATAAACAGGCTGCATTTGCCCTGCTACGACGAAATCTCGGCAAAGCAATACTACGTACATTTTAACCGTCTTCCGTTTCACTGTCGCGCTCTTTTACCGGGCAAAACGAAGATTTATCCCGAGCTCGAAAACGGCGCGTTCAGCACCTTTGCCAAAGAGGCAAGATTTTTACAGTTTCAATTGGAATCTGCAATTCCTCTTTGTATAGACGGTATGACCTACGATATTTACGATTTCGTAGGAAACGGGGTTGCTGGCGAGTTTAATTACGGAAGAGCGGTAAAAGAAATTACTCCGTACTTAAACGGAGTCTTAAATCTTGGGCTTAAATATAATCAGTTAGAGGGCGTTATTCTTCCGATTGACGAAAAAACGGCGTACAAGCGTAACGCTAAAATAAACTGCTTTAGAGATTTATTCCCGGACGAATCTCATTTTAACGCGTATCTGACTTCGGTTGGTATATCCTCAAAGGCTTCTACGAAAAAGACCTTTAAAAATAAAGTCGTTGCGCTTGGCGGTGGAAACGTCTACAACTTTACCGATAATCAGTTAAAGAATTTGTTTAAAGATAATTTTGTTGTGCTTGAAGGTGGGGCGGTAAGGCTTTTAATTGATAGAGGCTTAGGCTATCTCATAGGCGCGACGGGCTATAAAACGCAGTATGCGGAATTTGACGTTCATAGCTACGAGCAGGTTAAGGACGGTATTTTGATAAACGGCAAGTCGGGCTACAGAGTAACCGCTTTTGGCAAATCGGGTAATTACGTAAACGTCAATTATACCGATGAGAGCGGAGCAGCGTCCTTCGTTTACGATTATTTGGGAAACAAGGTCGGCGTGGGTATAATGGAAAGCGAAAATTATTACGTAATCCCATACGTTATACAGGGAATTCACGTAGAGCAATATCACGATTTGCGAACCTCGCTTTTAAAAGGCTTTTTAAGAAAAACGCAAGCAGAGTTGGTTTTGACTAATCACTGCGGCGTATACGCGTATTTGTATAAACAACGCGGTAGAAGGGCTTTAATAGTCGTAAACAGCACGGAAGAGGACTTTGACCATACGGGCTTAGAGCTTAAGGGAATAAAGTTTTCCAAGCTTTACAAGATTTCACGCAGAAGCGGCAGAAGAGTTGCCGTTAAATATGAAAGGAGTGGGGATAAGGTGAATATTTCTACCAAAAACGAGCATCTTACCACGCAAACCTTCGTAATAGAATAATGAATAAATAAAAAAGCTTTTTGTCAAACGATGGGGTGTAAGAAAAACACCCCAACGTTTATTTTGGATGAAAAAATAACGCCCGTTGCAGTCGCAACGGGCGTTGATAATTTAATTTAAGTCCCAATTTATAGGCTCTTTACCTATTGATTTTAAAAATTCGTTAGTTTTAGAAAACGGCTTACTGCCGAAAAATCCGTTAAACGCAGATAACGGGCTTGGGTGCGCGCTTTCTATTATAAAATGCTTAGATTTATCAATGAGAGCCTTTTTGCTCCTCGCGTTTCCGCCCCAAAGAATAAAGACGATAGGCTCTTCGCGTTTGGAAAGCAGCTTGATTACCTCGTCTGTAAACCAGGTCCAACCGCATTTGCTGTGAGAATTTGCCTGCGCCCTTCTGACCGTCAGGGTGGTGTTGAGTAGAAGTATTCCCTCCTTTGCCCATTTTGTGAGGTCGCCTTGCATAGGCTCGGTTATTCCCAAATCGCTTTTAATTTCTTTATAAATGTTTACGAGTGACGGCGGAAGCTTAACTCCCTCCTTGACCGAAAAGCAAAGCCCATGCGCCTGATTTGGTTCGTGATAGGGGTCCTGACCTAAAATTACGGCTTTAACAGAGTTGTACGGAGTTATTTTAAAGGCGTTGAATATATCGTGCATCGGGGGATAAATTTCCCTTTGCGAATACTCCGATATTAAAAACCTGCGAATTTGCAAATATCTCTCGTCCTCAAAAAGAGGCTTTAAGATTTCATCCCACTCGTTACCGATATTTACCATTTCAGTCCTCGAAATTTATCTTTTCTCTTTCAATGTAAACGGGGCGAGCCTTTACGTCCTCGTATAAATAACCTAGGTATAGGTCGGTTATTCCGTTAGAAACCAACATAATAGAGGTAGCAAGCCCAATAGTGGGGAAGAGCCAAGCGGTAAGGGGAAGTGTTATGCCAAAGCAAGCAAGAGCTGCAAACGTTGCAAACGCAAGACAAGACAATATGCCGCCTATTAAACCAAATTTACCGGAAAGCTTTAAAACCTTAGGGCTGTAAGGCACGATACCTGCCTCGGCAGTTTTAAGCATCTTTTTGAGAGTGAATTTCGTTTCGCCCTCAGTTCTTTCGTCACGGTCAAATTCAACTGACGTTTGCTTAAAGCCAACCCAAGCGATTTGGACTCTTAAATAACGGCTCTTTTCGGGAAGAGCGCATATAGCGTCAATAACTTTTCTGTCGTAAAGCTTAAATTCGCCCGAATTTGCAGGGATATCAAGCCCCGAGGTTTTCGTGAGCAATTTAAGGAAAAGAGAAGAGGTGAATTTTTTAAAGAAGGATTCGCCCTTTCTGACTCTTCTTACTCCGTGAACGACGTCGTAGCCCTCCTTCCATTTTGCAATCATCTCTGCAAAAATTTCGGGTGGGTCCTGCAGGTCGGCGTCAATTAATATAGCGCAATCGCCCGAGCTGTTTTTAAGTCCGCATAAAAACGCCGCTTGCTGACCGAAGTTGCGAGAGAAGTTTACTGCCTTGCAGCGCTTGTCCTTTTCGCACTGAGCTTTTAAAATATCTGCGCTGTCATCCTTGCTTCCGTCGTTTACTGCAATGATTTCAAACGGAAGACCGATTTCTTCCATTATTGGAACGACCCGTTTAAAAAAGGTTGGTAAGCATTCGTGTTCGTTGTAAACGGGGGTTATTATACTGATTACCGGTTTCATAAGACCTCCAAAAGTGTATGTTGGATATATTTTACCATTTTTTTGATTAAAAGTAAATACATATTTTAAATATTTAAGAAATTTTGAATATATTTTGACTTTTTCGTATTTATAATATATAATGGTAAGAGAGCCATTGCGAGCGAGGGTAAATTCCAAACGGATTATTTCCGCTTGCAATCTCTGAAGTAACGTATTTTACGTGGAGGGAATATGGATTATAAAGTAAATTATGAAAACTGGATTACCAGCCCGTATCTCAGGGCAGACGGCTTAGCAGAGCTTACCGCAATAGCTAACGACGAGAAGGAAATTGAATACTCCTTTGGCGCAGAGCTTGAATTCGGTACGGCCGGTATGAGAGGTATAATTGGCTACGGCACTAATAAAATGAACGTTTATACCGTAAGAAGGGCAACTCAGGGCTTAGCTGAGTTTATCAAGGCTAACGGTCCTCAGGCTATGAGAAGAGGCGTTGCTATTTCTTACGACACGAGAAGGAATTCAGAGCTTTTTGCAAAGACGGCGGCAGGGGTTTTGCTCCACAACGATATCAAGGTATATATTTATCCCGAGCCACGTCCCGTACCAATGCTTTCTTACGCGGTAAGACATCTCAAGGCGTTTGCGGGTATTATGATTACGGCAAGCCACAATCCCAAGGAGTATAACGGCTATAAGGTTTACGGCGAGGACGGCGCGCAAATGTCGCCCGAGGCAACCGAAGAGGTCGTTAAGTACATATCCGAAATCACCGATTATTTCTCGGTTAAAGAGGTCGAAATAAAGGATATTAAATCAAGCAAAAATCCCGTTTTACTGTCGGTAATTGGTAAAAAGCTTGAAAAGACTTATTACAAAGAGCTTATGAAGCTTACTCTTTCCCAAAAGGCTGTTAAGGCGGTAGGCAAGAAGATTAAAATCGTTTATACGCCCGTACACGGCAGCGGATACGTTCCCGTAACGAGCATTTTGAAAAAGCTCAAAATAAAGGCTACCTTGGTAGAAGAGCAGGCTATGCCCGATACCGAATATTCTACGGTTGAGGTTCCCAATCCCGAGTTTAAAGAAACTCTCTCTATGGGCATAGAGCTTGCAAATAAAATAAAGGCGGACGTGGTTTTCGGTACTGACCCCGACTGTGACCGTCTTGGCGTTGCTATTCGTGACGAAAAGGGTGAATTCGTAGCCCTTTCGGGTAATCAGGTTGGCATTTTGCTTTTAGATTACATATTGTTAAGACTCAAATCAGAGGGAAATCTTCCCGAGAACGGAGTTGTCGTTAAGAGCTTCGTGTCTACCGGTATGGCAAAGCTTCTTTGTCAGAATTACGGCGTTGAGCTCGTAGAAACTCCCGTTGGATTTAAGTTTATAGGCGAAAAGATTAAGCAGTACGAGGAGGATAACTCAAAGACGTATATCTTCGGCTTTGAAGAAAGCTGCGGATATCTTCGCGGAACTCACGCAAGAGATAAAGACGCAGTAGTTGCAAGCATGCTTTTTGCAGAGCTCGTATGCTATTATCAATATATAAACAAGAGCGTGTACGGCAGACTCTCTGAAATTTACGACAAATACGGCTACGTTATCGACGCAACCGACAGTATTAAATATTCGGGCTTGCATGCAATGGAGGATATGAACGCCGCTGTTGCCGCTATGAGAGAAAAAGAGATTTCTAACGTAGGTATATATACCGTCAGTGGGGTAAGAGATTATCTTGCAGGTATAAGAAAAGCCGACGGAGAAACCGCCGAATTGGAAATTAAGGGTGTAAACTGCGTTTATTACGAGCTTTTGAGCGGTGGATTTATCTGCTTAAGACCAAGCGGAACGGAACCGAAGCTTAAGATTTATTACTCTGTAAAGGGTAAAGACAAGGCTCATGCAGAGAAGGCTTTGGCTGAGCTTAAGGAAAATTTTTCGGCAATGCTTGCGGAATAAAAACACCGTAAAAAATTTTTAAAAAAGTTTATAAAAAGTACGAAATTTTGCTTGACATACCTTTTGGGGTGTGGTATTATATGTAGGCTCTCACTTGGGAGCACGCTCGTAAAGAGCAACGATACATATCCGCCGATGCGGGTATTAAACCTATCTTTTGATAGGCAGTGAAGATTGACAACTGCATAGAA
>JAZNDO010000030.1:0-2504 GCA_045588105.1 Christensenellaceae bacterium
TAAAGGTTTAGATGCAAGCATACCAAGGCTCGCAAAACTTTTACGGATGAGATAGACCTTTTGGGGCATCTCAGTCGTAAATGGATTGCAGTAAACGAAGGTATGCGACGTAGACAAGTCTTTAAAGCTTTTAAAGGTTTAGATGCAAGCATACCAAGACTCGAAAACTTTTACGGATGAGATAGACCTTTTGGGTCATCTCAGTCGTAAATGGATTGCAGTAAACGAAGGTATGCGACGTAGATAAGCCTTTAAATTATTTATAAATATCGGGTTCGTCGTATTCAACTCCACAAGTATCAACTGTAACACACTTAATAACTTGGTCGCGAAACGGTTTATCGTTATAGTCAACGTTTACGCCTGCTATTTTATCAATAACCTCTATTCCGTTTACTACAGAGCCAAACGCAGCGTACTGTCCGTCAAGATGCGGTGAGGTTGCGTGCATAATAAAAAATTGCGAGCCTGCGCTGTTTGGCATCATTGAACGTGCCATAGAGATAACACCCCTAACGTGCTTTAAGCTGTTGGGAAAGCCGTTTCTTGAAAACTCACCGCGAATAGAATATCCCGGTCCGCCCGTACCGTTACCCTTAGGGTCGCCGCCTTGAATCATAAAGCCGGAAATTACTCTATGAAAGCAAAGTCCGTCGTAAAAGCCCTTTTTAACGAGAGATATAAAGTTGTTTACGGTATTCGGCGCGATATCGGGATAAAGCTCAACGTGGAAAACGTCCCCGTCCTTCATTTCAAAAGTTACGATAGGATTATTACTCATTATATTAAACCTCCAAATTCATTTGTACGATTTCAATACCTGCTTCTTCAAAAAGCTGAATTGAAAAATCGTCGGGATAGCCTTGCTCGTAAACTACGCGTTTAATACCTGCGTTGATTATAATTTTACAGCATATAACGCAAGGCTGATGCGTACAATAAAGCGTTGCACCCTCGAGCGAAATACCGAGCTTTGCGGCTTGCGCAATTGCATTTTGCTCTGCGTGTACGGCGAAACAAAGCTCGTGCTTGGTTCCGCTTGGAATATTGAGCTTTCTTCTTAAGCACTCTTCCTTGGACTTACAGCTTTCAACACCTGCAGGCGCGCCGTTGTAGCCCGTCGTCATTATGCGCTTATCCTTTACTATAACCGCACCCACCTGTCTGTTTGGCTGATAGCAGCTTGACCACGTGGATACGAGCTTTGCCATTTCTAAAAATCTTTTATCCCATTTATTCATTTTATTTTCTCCTCTTTCGTACATTTTACCATAAGGTAAATAATTTATCAATTATTTTGTCAAAATTTTCCCCTTTTTAGCTAAATATGCAATTAAAATTTTATAATAATGAAAAGGGTGCGAAATTTTCTACTAAAAGGCTCAAATTCTATTGACAAATTTTGATTAAAGTTTATAATATTATTAGCACTCTAACAAAAGGAGTGCTAACCACGTAATTTTGGAGGTATAATATGAATATTAAACCCTTATTCGACTATTTAGTCGTAGACGCAAAAGAAAAACAGGAAACAACTAAAGGCGGTCTTATTTTGACCGCTGCTTCAGCAGAAAAATACACGGCTGCAAAGGTTCTTGCCGTAGGCAACGGCGGTAATCTTTACGGAAAAGACCTCGTTATAACCGTTAAGGTCGGCGACGTGGTTTTATTCCCTGCAGACGCTGTTAATAAAGTTAAAGTACAGGGCGAAGAAATAAGCATTATCCGTCAATCTGACGTTTTAGCTATAATCGAGTAATTTAAAGGAGCAAAAAGCATGGCAAAACAAATTAAATACGGCGAAGAAGCCAGAAAAGCATTGGAAGCAGGCGTAAATACACTTGCAGATACCGTAAAAATCACCTTAGGACCTAAGGGAAGAAACGTAGTTTTAGATAAGAAATACGGCGCTCCGTTGATTACCAACGACGGCGTTACGATTGCTAAAGAAATCGAGCTTGAAGACCCGTTTGAAAATATGGGCGCGCAGCTTGTTAAAGAGGTTTCGACCAAAACCAACGATATAGCAGGCGACGGCACGACTACTGCCGTTGTTCTCGCTCAGGCTATGATAAACGAGGGGCTTAAAAACCTCGCTGCAGGCGCAAATCCTATCGTTTTAAAGAAAGGTATTCAAAAGGCCGTTGACGTTGCCGTTGACGAGCTTAAAAAAATCAGCAAAACGGTAGAATCTAAAACCTCTATCGCTCAGGTAGCTTCAATTTCCGCAGGCGACGAAACCGTTGGCGAGCTTATTTCAGAGGCTATGGAAAAGGTTGGCAAGGACGGAGTTATTACTATTCAAGAAAGTAAGACTATGAAAACCGAGCTTACAACCGTTGAGGGTATGAGCTTTGACAGAGGCTACGCTTCTGCTTATATGGTAACAGATACCGATAAAATGGTAACCGTTTACGATAACCCATTAATTTTAATTACCGATAAAAAGATTTCTACCCTTCAAGAAATTCTCCCCGTAATCGAGCCGATTGTGCAACAAAGTC
>JAZNDO010000031.1:0-27910 GCA_045588105.1 Christensenellaceae bacterium
GGCTCCCACTTGTGGGAAACGGCAACGTCCCTCATCCTCCGCCACAAAACCCCTATCACCATTTGGTGGTAGGGGTTTTGTTTTGTGAAAATTTAAAGTGGGGTTCGAACGGGTGGGTAGTCGCAAACTAAAGACTACTCATATTTTTTGAAAAAGTTTGCGACCAAACAACCGATGAAACGGTTGTTTGCCACACAGGCGTGATAGTGAGCAACGAAACCTGAAACGAGTAGGATGAAAAGCCTGCGCGTGCAAAGGCGGACAAAGAAAAAACGAGCAAACAACATAATGCGAACGGAGCGAATCCCGAAGTAAATAGTTTCTAACAAAATTTGCTTGCAAATTTTGGTCGCCCTTTTGCCGAGGGGCTCCCTCTTGTGGGAAACGGCAACGTCCCTCAATTCTCCGCCACAAAAAGCCTATGTCCATTTGGATATAGGCTTTTTGTTTGTGAAAATTTAAAGTGGGATTCGAACGGGTGGGTAGTCGGCAACGTAACGTTACATCCACTCTACTGCTATCCTACGCCTTATTACGTTATAAAAATTCTTTCTCCAGAAAACCTTGCTTTTTGCAAAATCTGTGTTGCACTCAAATTGCGCCTAAAAAATAAAAATTATGGAGGTAAAATGGGTTTGTTTGAAAATTTTGTTTACAAAAACGGAGAAATAGTAGATAATAGTTGGGTAAAGTGGTATCATTTCAGCGTCCCAGATTCGGAAGGCTCTGAAAGAGAGTCTATGAGGGAGTTGCTGGCGATGCTTGGACACTGTAAATCATGCACCGTGCTTTCCGGTTGTTTTTTTGTAAAAAGTAGATTACCTAAAAAACAAGGCGACCACGATGGGTTATTGCATGATAACTGCGACTGTGAATTGTTTGATATACCAAAGCCAACAAAGCAAATCCGGGCTGTTTGCGACATAAAAAAGTTTAGCGGATATGTTTTTTCCGAGAAATACATCAACAATGGTAAAAAGGGATTGTTTGAGAGTTTAGGTTTTAGAATAAAAGATTCTCAACATTTAAAAGTCGAATATGAAAATCAAGCGAAAGAAAAATATTTAAGCGGAGATTATATTATCCGTGGGCTAAATCCTAAATATGGTTAAGGCATTAACAGGTTGATAGAATTAACTTCGCTAACAGGTAAAAAAGTTAACTTTATTAGTGGTTGAAAAGTTCATCATTTGGGATTGATTACTTGTAACACGCCACTTGCTGATGATTAAAAGGAGGGTATATGGAATTATTTGACAATATAAAATTAATAGAAGAATTAAAAGAATTACAGAAAAAAGGAATTCATAAAAACTATTTGGGTACGATTGTGAAAACGGAAGGCGATATTTATACTGTAAGCTTTTACAACCCTAAAAACTTAGGTGAATATGCTTTTGCTAAGGTAGATAAAAAATATCTTTCCTTCGTTTTTCGTCCTCATGAAAAAATTATTGCGGAAGCACAGGCATTTATTGAAAACGTTGATATGGAAAAGCATGTTAGTCTAACCGAGTGCGACGTTGAAGAATTAGACGTGGTTGAACTTATAGTTGAAGACGCTAAATATGCAAGACACGGGGTACACAAAGGCGATAGAGGCTCGGTTATAAGCACTTACGCTATCGATAACCATTGGGAAATAATATTCTCTGAAAGAGGAACGGGAAAAGATATTGCGCAAATAGGCGTTGACAGAAAAGATTTTATTATAATTGACAAATTTTAAATCGGTTCGGATTAGGTTTTAAACCCTCCGCCACAAAAAGCCTGTACCCAACCCGGGTATAGGCTTTTTGTCTGCAGTCTGTGCGATTCTAACAAAATTTGCTTGCAAATTTTGGTCGCCCTTTTGCCGAGGGGCTCCCACTTGTGGGAAACGGCAACGTCCCTCATCCTCCGCCGCAAAACCCCTATCACCATTTGGTGGTAGGGGTTTTGTCATGGGCTTAAAGTGGGATTCGAACGGGTGGGTAGTCGGCAAGGTGATGTTGTATCCACTCTATCCATTTCATTTTTTCAAATAGAAAGGCTTTTTGCTTAGAAAATTTTGCCTTTATAAAATTTTTCAAAAATTCTTTGTACAGTAAACCTTGACTTTTGCAAAATCCATGTTACACTCAAATTGCGCCCGAAAATAAAATTTATGGAGGTTTAATAAAATTTGTTTGAAAATTTTGTTTACAAAAATGGAGAAATAGTAGATAATAGTTGGGTAAAGTGATTTCACTTCAGCGTTCCTGATGAAGAAGGGGCAGTGAGAGAAAAAATTAGACGACAACTAAGAGATATGGGGCATTGTATGGCTTGCTCTTCTCTTTCCGGTTGCTTTTTTGTGAAAAACAGATTGCCTAAAAAACAAGCGACCACGATGGGTTATTGCATGATAACTGCGACTGTGAATTGTTCAATATACAAAAGCCAACTAAGCGAATCAAAGCAGTTTGCGATATAAATAAATTTAGCAGATATGTTTTTTCCGAGAAATACATCAACAATGGTAAAAAAGGATTGTTTGAGAGTTTAGGTTTTAGCATAAAAGATTCTCAACATTTAAAAGACGAATATGAAAATCAAGCGAAAGAAAAATATTTAAATGGGGATTATATTATTCGAGGTCTTAACCCAGAATACGGACAAGATATAAATATCGCTATAGATTTATTTTCGCCAACAGGTAAAAAAGTTAACTTTATTAGCGGTTGGAAAGTTCATCCTTTGGGATTAATTACTTGTAACACACCACTTGCTGATGATTAAAAGGAGAAAAATTATATGAAAATTTGGGATAACGTAATATTAACAAGTGAAATAGACAACTTGTCTAAAAAAGGTATACATAAAGGAATCGAAGGAACAGTCGTTTCCATAAACGGCGAAATTTGCACTGTGTGGTTTTCCAACCCTAAAAATTATGGAGAATATGCTTTTGCAAAGATAGATGTTAAATTTTTACAATTAGGCACACCTATTCCTTATACGAAAAAAATGCTTGCTGAAATGGAATCGTTTATAAAAAACGTTGATATGGAGAAGCACGTAAGTCTAACCGAGTGCGACGTTGAAGAATTAGACGTGGTTGAGCTTATAGTTGAAGATGGCAAATATGCAAGACACGGAGTACACAAAGGAGATAGAGGCTCGGTTATAAGCACTTACGCTATTGACAACCATTGGGAAATAATCTTCTCCGAAAGAGGGACGGGAAAAGATCTTGCGCAAATAGGCGTCGAAAGAAAAGATTTTATTATAATTGACAAATTTTAAAAAGTATTCGGATTAGGTTTATACTTCTCCGCCAACCAAGAAGCACACCAATTCGGTGTGCTTTTTTGGTTGTTGGGGCCTGTGCGATTCTAACAAAATTTGCTTGCAAATTTTGGTCGCCCTTTTGCCGAGGGGCTCCCACTTGTGGGAAACGGCAACGTCCCTCATCCTCCGCCAGAAAAACGACAAAATTCGACAGAATTTTGTCGTTTTTCAGTTATATTCGCCTTGCGGCGAGAGATATGCGTAAACGCGTGATATTTGCTTCGCAAGTGATATGCTCTTCGCGCGTTGAAGATTACAAGGCGCATATTATATCACTGTGAGCGTGGCGAACAATATCACTACGAGCGTAGCGAGTAATATCACGTCGAGCAAAGCGAGACATATCACTAAAAAACGCACGGGTTCAAGTCCATACGGAAACTCTCAAAAATATCTTTTTCGTAGCCCCTGCTAACCATAATGCACACCGTTTTTTGCGTGTCTCTAAGAGATTTTAGTTTGCGAAAAATATAGCACACTATATATCACAAAAAGTGAGTGTAGCGTGCTTTTTATCTGCAAAAAAAATTAATAATTTAGTTGTATTCTTGTGGCTAAATCCATAAATAATTTGCTATCATTATAAACAACGGCATCGTAATTATTGAAAACAACGTTGATGCCGTTACTGTTTTTACTGCGTGAGAATAATCCTTTCCGTGAAGCTGAGCGTATACGGCTACGTTTGAGCCTACCGGACATATAGCCGAAATAAAAACGGCCATCTTTATCGAATATAGGTCTTTTGGAACAATCCAAAACACTAAAAGCAGGACGGTTGGAATTACTATAAGCCTTACTATGCTTACCTTATAAACCGAAAAAGAGGTAACCATACTCTTTAAATCGGTTTGAGCAAGATACACGCCCAAAACAATCATTGCAAGCGGAGTGTTTACTGTAGAAAGTCCGTCTATAACACCAAAAATAAGCTTTTTCGTAATTTCAACCTCTGTGATTTTAGCTCCAAGCCCACTAAAAAACAAAGCGATACCGACGCCCGTTGCAAGTATAAAAGGAGAGGTTGCAAGCTTAATCGGCGAAAAGACCTCCTTGACGGGCTTGCCGGTCATCCTCATAACTCCGTAGGTCCACTGCCCTATGTTTACAAACGCTACGATAGCCGCGATATAAAACACTCCGTCAGAGCCCAACGGCGTTGCCTGAATAACGGGAATACCAAAAAATCCAACGTTGCAAAAGGCAGTTGCAAACTCGTCGATTGGCGCGTTGTTGAAAAACAGCCTCGAAACTATTATAGAAATCATTATCGCGCCAAAGCCTATTAAGGCGGACAGCCCAAGCGCCTTCATATTTTCTGCGGTGGGGGCTTTACAAAAGCTCTTTATAATAACTGCGGGGAGTACGGCGTAAACCAATATGTTTGCCATCGTCTTACTACCCTCTTGAGTTATCTTTTTTGTTTTGAAAAGCAAAAAGCCTATCGCCATAAACAAAAACATTACCACAGTTTGCCAAATTACGATTATAGCCATTTCCATTTTATCAGTTCTCCTTAACCTTAGATACGATTATACACCATATCCGAATTTAAATAAAGCATTTGTATAAAGTTTGTGAATTTATTATCCGCTTACCTTATTCTTTTTGACAATATTTAAAAAATAATATATAATAATTAAAATAAATTTAGAAAAAGGAACATTTATGGCTAACGACAAAAACACAAGCAAACAAATTCAACCTGTTGAAAAACCTGTCGAAAAAGAACCGGTCCGCTTCTATCCCGACGTTGAATTCAACAGAAATGAAAGAAAGAAAACGATAATGCTTTGCGCCGTCTTATTATTTTTCCTCGGCGGTATGGGCGTTTCGATTATCGCTGCAGGCATAAAAAACACCGAAAATCCCTTAGGTTGGATTTCGGGCTTGCTTATGGTGGTTCTTCTCGTAATGGTAATCGCAATGCTTCCAAGCGCGTTCAAGCAATTCCCTGTAAAAAGAATTCCACTCATTGAGCTTAAGCCTCGCGAAATTACCATAAACGGCGAAACCTTCAAGCAATCGGACGTTAAAGAGGTACGCCTTACCGTAACCTTAGCCCCGGTTGGTAACAAGCAAGAAAACGAAAAGTTTTTAAATTCTATGCTTGACAAAGAGCCCCCTGCGAAGGTTACGGCTAACCTTGATTTTGCCGTTCCCGGACAAAAGGGAAAAATCAGAACAGTTTATACTACTATCGAAAACGGCTATGAGGCTTTGCTTGCCCTATACCGCGCGGGCTACAAACACTATTCAATCGTTTACTCGGTTAAAAAGCTTGCCAAAAAGGCAACCTACGACTTAGGTCAAACGAAAACCGAAGACGGAAAGACACTTTCTTCTCTCTCTAAAAAAGAAAGACTTAAGCAGCTCTTTTAAGATTTATTTGCAGGAGAACGGCTCGCCTTTTGGCGAGCCTGATAATTTATGATTTTTTGGATATTGGGCGGTATTGCCTTGTTTTTATTCTTAACCCTTTTAGGCATATTGCTTTACTGCTACAAAAGGGTTTTTTATTATCAAAAACTCAGACCACTCGCCGAAAACGAATACGGATTTCCGCAAGACGCGGCTTATAAAAAGCACGGCAATCAACTTATAGCCTGGGCAAAGGCCTACAGAGAGCTTCCTCACGAGGAGCTTTCGATAACGTCCTTCGACAATCTTACTCTTAAGGCAAACTACTACGAGTGCCAAAAGGGCGCGCCTATAGAGATAATGCTGAACGGCTATAGAGGTAACGCCGAAAGAGATATGGCAGGCGGAATTGAAAGGTGCTTTAAGTTAAAGCGAAACGCCCTTCTCGTAAACCAACGCGCTTGCGGTAACAGCGAGGGCAAATCTCACACCTTTGGCATAAACGAAAAAAGAGACCTGTTAAAATGGATTGATTTTTGTATTAAAAAATTCGGCAATGACTGTCAGCTTATTTTAACCGGTATTTCTATGGGCGGCGCAACGGTTTTGCTTGCCTGTAGAGAAAGTCTGCCGCCTAACGTAAAATACGCGCTTGCCGACTGCCCTTATTCCTCCGCAAAAGAGGTCATTTGCAAGGTAATAGACGAAATGGGGTTGCCGTCGAAAGTTATTTATCCCTTCGTAAAACTTTCGGGTAGAATAATCGGCAGATTTAACGTAGAGGAGGACACACCCTTAAACGCCGTAAAAAACGCAACTGTTCCTATAATTTTATTTCACGGCGACGAGGACACTATCGTTCCTTGCGAAATGAGCAAGCGCCTTTTCAACGCTTGCAAGACTGACAAATATCTGCATACCGTAAAGGGCTGTGAGCACGGGCTTTCCTACCCCGAGGACAAGGAAGGCTATTTGCTCGCAATTAAAGAATTTGAAAAACAAATAAATTGCATTTATTAATATAGGGGGTTTTATGAAAAACGTTATTTTAAGAAAATTTTTTGCTTTTTTGCTTGTTTTAGCCGTGATTTTTTCTTACGGCTGTACGGGAGGCTCAACCGCTCACACCCACAATTTTAACAAAAAGGCTTCAAAGGACGAATATCTGAAGGAAGCTGCAGACTGTACTCACGGCTCAATATACTATTACAGCTGCGAGTGCGGAGAGAAAGGAGACAAAACCTACGACAATTTGGTTACTGCTGCTTGCGATTTTACAGCCAAGACTCAAAACGAAAAATACTTAAAGCAAGAGGCTACCTGCCAAAAGGGAGCAGAATATTATATGTCCTGCTCTGTTTGCGGCAAAGCTTCTACACTGAGCACCTTTTTTTCAAACGAGCTTGGTGAGCATTCTTACGTTTGCGAGCAGCCCGACGGAAAATTTATAAAGGAAGAGGCTACCGAAACGGCCTCGGCAGTATACTATAAGTCCTGCGCTTGCGGTGAAATCGGCGAAGAAACCTTCGTTTTCGGCGAGCCGCTCAGAGAATACTCCTATCAGGAAAAGCTTGACTACACTCCCACCTCTTTAACCGTATCTTTATACGATACCGAAAATTCGGTTTACGGCTTTACCTACAACACCTTGGCTCAACCCTTGCGCCCGGTTATTCAAATTTCCGAAACGACGGATTTTTCAAACGCAACAGAATATCCTGCTCATACGGAAAAATACTCCACAATTACTAAAGAGCAAGGCGGCAGCTTTACCTATTATTATATTGTTAAATCCGAAATCGCTTTAGAAGCAGGAAAAACCTACTACTATAAGGCTTACGACAAATACGTAAAGGTGGGCAGCCAAAGTGGAATGCTAACGGCAAAGGATTTATCCTCTGACAAATTTACCTTTGCCCACGTGAGCGACTCGCAATCGTCAAACAATTCAGGCTTAGCCTTTGGAAAGGTTTTAGCAAGCGTAGCCAATACAAGCGATTTTATCGTGCACACGGGCGACGTCGTTGAAAACTCTCTTTACGAGGAGCAATGGACGAACATGCTCCACGCAAACTTTGAATATTTATCAAAAATCCCGGTAATGGCTATATCGGGCAACCACGAAACGACCTATAAAAACGGCTCGTACGAAACTGTCAAGCATTTTAACAACAAGATGCCCGACCAAGACGCTATGCTCGGCTACTACTACAGCTTTACGTACGGAAACGCCAAATTTATAATGCTCAACACCAATAAGCTTAACGGAAATCAGCTTACCAATGAGCAATACGATTGGCTTATCTCTGAGCTTGAAGGTAACTCCGCAAAATGGACCTTCGTCGCAATGCACAACCCCATGTATTCGGCAGGAACTTACGGCTCTAATCCCGAAAGAAATCAAATAAGCCTCGCATTGAGGTCTCAGCTTCACGACATTTTTGTTAAATACGGCGTTGACGTCGTTTTACAAGGTCACGACCACTTAATTTCAAAGACGTACCCATTAGGAGTTGGTGGAAGCGCAACGGAAGAAAACCGACAAAAAATTGACGGAATTGATTATTCGGTAAGCCCCGAGGGCGTTATATACGTTATGAGTGGTACTGCCGGTGAGCAAACCCGTACCGTATACCAGAAGGATTCGCTTTTGTACAACTTGGCTTTAGACTCACAAAAAAGCTCTTGGTCTGAGTTTTCAATAGACGGCGACACACTTACCGTTACCGTAAAGACTGCCAAAAACGGCAACCCCACCGAGATTTATAAATGGGGTGTTAAAAAGAACTGATTTTATCGTTGCAACGTATATCAAGATATAAATCTCTTTTGCGTTTATTATAAGAGCTACTCAAAAGGAAAAGCCTACGAGATTTGTCATCTCGTAGGCTTTTTTTGTATTGTTATTATTCTACGTTAAGATTTTCAAAAAGAAACAAGTCGTTATCAAGAAATTCAATAACTGTCATACCAAAACCGTGGGCAAGCATCATTACGGTAGATAAAGTAACCGTTTTGCTTTTACCACTCATAATCCATTGCATAAGCCCGTGTTGAATGCCTGACAATTGTTCTAAACGATATTGCGTCATTTTCTTTTCAGAAAGCAACTGAACTATTCTTTTGGCAACAGCATCGTTTACCGTCATAACTCACCTCAGAAAAAAGACATACGAAAGAATACTTCCTTAATAATTATTATATTCATTTTTTAAGAAAATATAGGAAAGAATACTTCCCTACCGATTGCTTTTATCTCGCTCTTGTGTTATAGTGTATGTGTATGTATGTATACTTTCTTAAGGGGTTAGAAATGATAATAACTTTTTGTGGACATTCCTCCTATTTTAAAACTGAGGAAGATAAAAAAGAGATTCTAAAAAGCTTAAAAGAAATATCGGGTGATAGTGATATCACTTTTTTATTAGGTGGTTACGGTAGCTTTGATAGCTTTGCCCGTGATTGCGCTTATTTATATAAAACAAATCATCCCAATAGTAAAGTGGTATTCGTTTCTCCGTATTTAGGAAAATGGCTTGACGAGAGGAAAGACGCTTTAAAAGAGCTTTATGATGAAATCGTTTATCCTGAAATAGAAGCCGTTCCTCCTAAATTTGCAATATTGAAACGTAATCAATGGATGGTTAATCAAGCAGATTACGTAATAGCATACGTGAATCTTCATTATGGAGGTGCATATCAAACATTACTTTATGCTCACAAGCATTTCAAGCCGTATAAAAATATTTATCAAGGAAAATACGAATTATATTAAAATTAGTCAAATGGAAAAATTTTCGCTAATATTTGGGTAAATATTTTTGGTTGAGATCCCATTATATACGAACTAATCTTCTATTATAAGCACAAAGCCGAGCGTGAATTTTCACGCTCGGCTTTGTGCTTGTTGTGTTCTTTATTGTAATAAGTGGCTGTATAAGCCTATTAATCGGCTTTTTACATTGGTGGCGACAACGCCTATACAATCTCTATCTGCACTGCGCGCATTGCATCAAGGGCTACGTCGTGGCTCTGATTGGTAACGCCTGCCGAGCAGCTTGCATCAACCGAAATTTTGACCTCGGGGAAGGCCGCCTTTAAAATCATTGCGTTGGATATTACGCAAATATCAGTGCATAGCCCACAAAGCTCAATGCTTTCAATTTCTTCTCCAAAGCTATCAATTACCGACGGAAGCTCTACGCTGCCAAAGGTAATTTTGTCTACGACACTTGCCGCATAAGGCTTAAGCTCGTCGCAAATTTCCCAACCAGGGGTGTTTTTAACGCAATGCGGAACAGGCAATTTTTTACCCTCTTGGGTTGATAAATATTCTTCGCCGTGAGTATCTCTGGTAAAAATAACCCTGCCCTCAAAGCCCTTGACCTTGTCTGCAACTCTGTTTACTATTGCTTGCGCTTGCGCGCTGCCAAGACTGCCGGTTATAAAATCGTTTTGCATATCAACGACTATTAAATATTTCATAAATCCATCCTTTTTTCAGTCTATCAAATTTTATCGACTATTCTTTCTGCAATTTTCCTCATACCTCTATCGTTAGGATGAAGAGCAACACCCTCGTGCCAATACTCTCCTATTGCTTTGTTTTCAGCCTCGTCGCCAAGGTCGCCGATAGAAACCAAGGTATAACCCTTATCCTTTGCAACCTCGCGTATGGCATCATCTAAAACGTCTATACGCCAAAACAAATCGGTCATAACCACCCTCGCGCTTTTATTTGAGCAAAAATATTCAACCATTTTTGCAAAATGTGGGGCTATAGGGTGATTATCAAACTCTGCGCGCGCGTTATACATATTTTCTCCAATACGGATTACGACTATATCTGCACAAAAATCTCTTGCCCTTTTCCACTTTTCTATAAGGCTGTCGTTATAGTAAGAAATCTCCCATTCGCCACAGTTTGCAACGAGATAATTTATCCTTCCGTATTTCTTTTCTAAAAGACTGACTGCAACGTGAACGTAATCGTTTTCTTCCTTGCTCGCCGCCATACCCCAATCGTTTTCCCAGCCGATTTCGGGCTTAGGCTCGTGCCTCGTGATAGAGTTGCCCACGAACAAGACCTTAAGCCCCTCGCCACCTAAACCGCTTACGTAATTTTCTTTACTGACTTGGCTTTTTGCCGAAACGTTATTTTTTGCTATATCCATAAAACTCCTATTGCGCGTAGAATCAATCGCTATTTCACTTTAGTTGCATAACTTAACGAATTCCACGTTTTATGCGTCTTCTTTTTTGTTTTTGCTCTTCTTTCTCTTTTTAACGCTTTCCGAAAGCAAATATTCTATTTGACCGTTTACCGAACGGAACTCGTCGTCTGCCCATTTGACGAGCTCCTCGTAAAGAGAAGAAGACAGCCTAAGCGGAATCTGTTTTTTCTCTTTATCGCTCATATTAATATAAACTTCCCGAATTTACTACAGGCTGGGCGTCGTGATTACCGCAAAGAACTACTAAAAGGTTAGAAACCATTGCGGCCTTTCTTTCCTCGTCAAGCTCTACGCATCCACCCTCTTTAAGTCTTTCAAGAGCCATTTCAACCATACCGACAGCGCCGTCTACTATCATTTTTCTCGCGTCGATAATCGCAGACGCCTGTTGGCGTTGAAGCATTACCGCTGCAATTTCGGGCGCGTAAGCAAGATATGTAATTCTCGCCTCGATAATCTCCATACCGGCCTCTGAAACTCTATCTTGAATTTCGTTTTTAATTCTCTCTGCGACAACCTCGCTTGAGCCTCTTAAGCTACCCTCGTCGGCTAAGCCGTCGCCGGTAGTGTCTACGCCCGGAGCTACGTCGTAAGGATAAATTTTTACTATGTTTCTGAGCGCAGAATCACATTGAAGAGAGAGGTATTCCTTGTAGTTGTCTACGTTAAATACAGCCTTTGCAGTATCTACTACTCTCCACATAACCGCAATTCCTATTTCGACAGGGTTACCCAAGCAATCGTTGATTTTTTGACGGCTGTTGTTTAAGGTCATAATTTTAAGAGAAATCTTTCTGTCGGGGATAGAAAAATGCACGCCCTCGCCAATTGCCGCGCTGAGGGGGTTTTGAGTCTTTTTAACGTCGCCGCTTTGAGAAAGCTTGGTGTCTGCAGCAGGGTTTACCGACGAGCAGAAGGGGTTTACCGCATAAAAGCCCTCGCCCTTAAGCGTGCCAACGTACTTGCCGAAAAGGGTGACAACAAGCGCCTCCTGCGGCTTTAAAATTCTAAGGCCCAAAAGAGGAATCCAGCACACGCAAGCTATTATCAGTCCACCAAAGAGAAGGGGTGAATACGAAGCGCTTACCTCAAGCATAATTCCGCCGTAAATAGCTGCCGCTATGCCTGCAACCTCTAACAAAACGCAAATCAATAAAACCTGCATTCCGTGCTTTTTGTTTGTCAAAATCTTTTCTTTCATATTTAACTCCTTTGCCGATATTTACCGTCGGCTCGATATCATTTTGATATCATAATAATACTATACACCCCACAGTTTGTCAATAGTTTTTTGAAAAAAATTAAAGGGCGTGAGTTTTCCACGCCCTTATACTTATATTTATGAATTTGACACCGTGCCCGTAAACGTATTCGTTTCTATGTAATCTGCATCAATGCCATTTAGGGAATGTCCTACGTATTCTCCTGCTTGCGACAACGCTTTTACGTTAGCAGACACAACGTTGTTTATAAAACGTGTAGAGCCCCAAAAGACGTTTATTGCACCAACTAGACCACCTGCCTTGCTGTTTGCCGAAACATCACCTGCACTCGTACTGTTTATTATTGTCCCAACCTTATTTTTCGTTACGTACAAAATGCCTACTAGACCACCTGCGCTATTATCTGCAATTATCTTTCCAGAATTCTGGCAGTTGGATATTTCAACTTTACAAAAGCCAAACAATCCGCCAACAGCCCCACCAACTGCGGATATCTCGCCTTGGTTTTTTAGATTTTTTACAATTATTGTTTCACTAGCTTCGCTATAACCAGCTATTCCACCAACATATGAATAACCGTCTGCATTTTGAGAACTAGCGCTTATCTTGCCTTGATTTTCGCAATTTTCTATAATTGTTTCCGTCCATCCAACTATTCCGCCAACCCTTAAACCTCCTACAACTTCACCATAGTTGGTGCAGCCCGTTGCGTTTCCTCTTTCACCGACAATTCCACCGACGTCTTCTTTTCCTTCAACTCTACCTTTATTTACACAGTTCTCAAAGAAGAAATTGTGCTCCACTATTTCCGCATTGCTACCATATGATAGTGGTTGATATGTTGTTCCTGCAAAACCTCCAACGTTATTCTTTCCTATAACATCCACTTCAACGGTACAATTACTTACCATGCCATAACACAAACCGGCAAGTCCGCCAACATTACTTGTTTGTGAAGCGTCTACTACACCTTTAAGAGTAACGTTTTCTATGCTTGGCGTATTTTTACCATGACTAAAAACAACACCAAATAAACCTCCGACATAAGTCGATTGCCCAGTGAAATTAACTCTAAAATTCTCAACTGTTAAATTGTAAACCTTTGCGAAATGTTTAACAATGTTTTGGTTTTTACTGCGCCCTACATACAAATTATTTATAAATATTCCAACAGGGTCGCCATCTTGATAAGCTGAAACGGTTATATTCTTGATAGAATATCCGTTTCCGTCTAAATCACCTTTTAATATGGTTGGAACGTATCTTACCCCTGTAAAATCTAAATCCGCCATTAATTTTAATGTTTTTAGCTTAGAAGTCTTCCCTCTTATTGCGCCTTCTTGAGTGTATTTTATAAACTCCTCAACCGTATATATTTCTTGCACGTCTTTATCCTTGCAAGATACCAACTGACTTGAAACAAAAAAACTAGCAACTAAAATTAAAACAAGAGAAATAAGCTTTTTTATATTTCTTTTCATCAATTAATCCTCCTTGTTGTATATATTAGTTGAGGGGCTACCATTGACAAGTCCTCTGGTCGTATTTGTAGACATCTTGCTTAAATCAAGCTTGTCCCAATACGACAAAGCAGACAATCCACCTACAATACCCGCGCAATAATTCCCTGAACAGATTAAATTTGCGCTGTTGGAACTATAAGTTACCTGTGTCCCCGTGCCCATTTTTAAATTACCTATTATACCACCTACAAACGACGTACCACTTACGTCACCAGTATTTTCACATTTAGTAACTAGCATGCTATAACCGTTTACACATCCGAAAATACCGCCTACATAATTGTTACCTTTTACATTTCCGCTATTTTTATTTGATGAGAAATTCTTTCCTTTATACTGAGGATAGTTTTTCGTTTCTACTATACCAGCTATTCCTCCAACGTATGAAGCCTCACTAAATACTTCTCCTTTATTTGTACTAAACCCAACGTCTGTACAGAAAAGCTTTCCTGCAATACCACCAGCAGGTCCTTTTGTAGCTCTAACTTCACCTTCGTTAACGCATTCTTCCAAAGAAATATTATGCGCTTGCCCTATAATTCCCCCGCAATTAGACTGCCCGTTAATTTTACCTTTGTTTACACAAGCATACATAGGGACATCTGAATAAGCATCATCATTATCAGACAATCCTGCAATACCTCCAGCATTTTCTTTTATTGCAGTAAGATTACCTGTAAAAACAGCACCATTTATCTGGGTAGCATAACATTCATCAAGATGTCCTATGAAACCACCTACGTTTTGCATACCTATTACGTTTACATTACTAGTCACGTTATCAATTTGCAATACACCGTACCCTAAACGTTCGCCAAACAACCCTCCGACATTTGTAGCTGCAGGAGCATTTACCGACCCGTTAAAGGTTACGCCCTTTAAATAAACATTTCCATATGCTGAAGAAAAGAATCCTATACATTCTCCGTTTCCCATATAGTTAATATCATATTCAATCGTAATGTTATTAAAAGTAACGGAATTACCCGTAGCACTTGACTTTGGAGAACCAAGGTTAGTATAAATTGCACCTATATTATCCCCTTCCGTTTTTTCAACTTTAATGTTATACAACTTATGTCCGTTACCTTCTATAACGATATTACTAGCACCAGCTAAAAAAAGCGTTCGTCCGCCACAATCTATATCCGCGTTAATGCTTACGTATTTATATTCTCTTCTTGATATCTTTACTTTTTTGCAAGCATCAAAAAACTCTTCGGCCGTTGATACTTCTGCCTTATAATCTATGGATGGCACAAATACATTTATTGTCAGCGACCAACCTATAAGTAACACAAAAAAAGATACTATTACTATCACTATAATTCCACCTATTTTTGCTGCTACGTTTCCCTTTCTACTAAAACTCATTTTTATCCTCCTAAGGTATTATTTACTAAATCTTTTACACCGCTTGGCGTAAAGTCTTAAACAAAGAATATCACACCATTTGGTGTAAAGTCAAATATTTTACGCCGTTTGGTGTAATATTATAAATATGAATAAAACAAACGATTATAAGCAAGCATTAGCCCAAAACCTACGCAGCTTAATGGATAAAATGACAGTAAGCGAGCTTGCAAAAAAAGTAAACATACCACAGCAAACCTTATCAAGATATTTACTCTGCCAAAGAGAAATAACTCTTACTAACCTTTGTAAAATTGCGGATTTTTTTGATGAGGATATAGATTTTTTAATAGGTCGAAAAGACTGATTTTGTAAAACACCCGTTTATAGGTTGTTAAAAGCCCGATTTGGCGATTGCCAAATCGGGCTTTACTCTTTTTACATTTTTATTTACTGCAAATTAAACAACGATTTTACGGTCAACGCTTTTGCGCTTCCCTTTAAGATTTTTATTCTCTTTTCGCCTTTTTCCATATCAAAAAAATTGTCGCTTAAAATAAGGTCGCCGTCTATACCCTCAAGCATAACGCCCTTTGCAAAGGCGCTTGACGTGACGACTATCTCATCTCCGTTTATAGTATACGTTATTTTAGGGTCTTTAAAGAGGTGATTTTTTGGCTCTGTAAAAAGCGTAAAGACCTCCGAATAAGCCCTGCCGTCAACCGTTAAAACGCAATGCAAATGCTCTGTTTTAACGTCTAAACCCTCGATAATCGACTTATTGAGCCACTTTGCGGATAATTTTTCAACCTCTACCTCTTCCTTCCACTCCTTTTTTACGTTGCCGAAGGAATCCTTAATATAGCATTTTATAGCGCACGCTACCTTGCTTAAGGTGTCGTTTGTAATGCAAGGAATTGCAGAGATTTCTCCGCTTTGACCTCTTGACGGAAATTCCCCAACCTCTTCTACGGAAAGGAGTATAGGAGAATAAAACCTCTTTGCCTCGTACTGAAGAGCCTTGTATCTTCCGTAATAATCTATGCTTGCCCAAGAGGTTACCGGCCAAATATCGTTGAGCTGCCAATAAAGCGTGCCCATACAGCGGCCGCGGTTTCTTCTGTAATGCTCAACTCTGTATTTTATTGACTCGGCTTGAAGAATTTGCGTAGCGTAGCATAAATTTTCCAAATCCTTGGGTTCGTTTAAAATTTTTCTGAGATAGGTTAAAATAAGGTCGTTTCCGCCGTAGGAGCGCTGATGCCTTTTCATTACCTCGCTATCCAAAAATCTGTCCTCTTGCTCGGTAAAAGCCTTTACAGTCTTATAGCTTGGCAGGGCTTGAAAGCCAAATTCGCTCACGTATCTGTAGTATTTGCTTCGCGCCAAGGTGTAGTCGGGCTCCCAATCGTGGCAGTCGCCTATATGCTCGCCGTTTGGTTCTTTAAATTTTGCGAACGAGGTGGGAGAAGACGGAATATACGACAAATGAGGGGCAACCTCGCTTACGATTTTGGGGAATTTCTCCTCAAAAAGCTCGTTATAGATTCCTCTTAAATAATCAACATCGCTTCTGCCCGAAATTGCTACGTATTCGTCAAAGTGCCACTCTATTTCGTTGTTTCCGCAAATAAGTCCAAGCGAGGGGTGATTTCTTATCCTTATAAGATTTTGTCTTACCTCTTCAAAAATGCTCTCCTTTGTTTTTGGGTCGGGCTCGTAAACCGAGCAAGCAAAGGCAAGGTCAAAAAAGACTATAAGACCCAACTCGTCGCAAATATCAAAGAAGAAGCCGTCGGGATAATATCCGCCGCCCCAAAGCCGAATCGCGTTAAAATTGCAGTCCTTGCAATGGGCTAAAAGCTCCCTCGTCCTTTGGGGAGTAATACGGCTGAAAATATTGTCCTCGGGAACGTAATCAGCCCCCATTGCAAACACGTCTACGCCGTTTACTCTATGGAAAAAGCTTTCGCCATACCCGTCCTTGTTTCTAACGAGCTCCATTTCTCTCAAGCCGATTTTCAGCGTTTTTCGGTCAACGACGACGCCGTTTTCCAAAAGCTTTACGTCTACCTCGTATAAATTTTGCTCGCCCAAGCCGTTCGGCCACCAAAGCTTAGGGTCAGATACCCTGCTCTCTTCACCAGACCTCAACTCTAACGATTCGCCGTTTGGAGAGGTCAATAAAACGGAGATTTCAGCATTGCCGTCAATTTCAACGGTAGGCGTTATAAACACCTCTCCGCCGACGTGGCGTTGCAAAACGTTTACGTCCTTTATCTCCGCGCTGTCCTTTTCAAGCAAATACACGCTTCTCCAGATTCCGGCGTCGGGAAGATGAGGACCCCAGTCCCAGCCCATCATTGAGTGAGCCTTTCTGACATGTGGGTAGCCGTCCATACAGTCGGTTGCGCCAAAGAGCCTGTTCTCGCTTTGCTTTTTCTTAATATATGGGGCTATGGGTTGAAAAACAACCCTTAAAACATTTTCTCCGTCAGACAAAAGCTCGCTTACGTCAAAGCGGTAGGCAAGGTGCATATTGTCCGTATAAGCCACCCATTTGCCGTTTAAAAATATGTCGCAAAGGGTATCGAGCCCCTCGAACACAAGATAAGCGGGACTTGTAGATTTTTTATAATTAAACGACCTTTCAAACGCAAATTCGTTTTCGGCAGTCTTTAAATAAACCTCTTCGTTGTTTCTGTAAAAGGGGTCGGGTAAAATATTATTGTCTACGTGTAAAAAGGAATATACCGAGCCGGGCACGTTGCCGTAAACCTCGTAGCCCCCACCCGTCATTTTCCATCTTCCGTTTAAGCTGAGCCTTTTCATTTTCCACCTCTCTCGTTAGGTTAGTTTAATTATAACTATTAGATTTTATATTTACAAGTCTATTCGTTAAAAAAAATGAGAGAAACAATATTTGTTTCTCTCATATTAATTTTTCGCAAATGATTTGCCGTTTAAAATTGCATAACGGCTGCAACCGCCTTAAAAAGGTTACGTCAATCGTTTACCGTATCTGCACTTTTTAAAATCTGCTCCAGCTTTCGCATATCCGTGCTCCACTCAGGCACGATATTCCGCCTTTTATGCTCCTCGTTTGCTATTCCAAGCTCGCGAATATAATCTGCGTAGCCACACTTGTTTACCCTGCAAAAATGAGCGATTGCCTTATCCTCGTCACCCACAAGCTGAGTTCTTCCTATATGAATAACCGAGTGACAGGAGTGGCAAACGGCAATTACGTCCTCAAGCGTTTGCACGCCGTTTTTCTCGTCGTACGACCATCTTTCGTGCGCCTCTAAGCGAGTTGCTTTTCGGCCGCAAATCATACATTTACCGTCCGCCCTTTTATACGCGTCCTTTCTGACAATGTCCCAAGCCTTTGGCTTTAAGCAGGCTCTCAAATTAGAATACCAGCATCCGTCGGGCACGATTTCAAATTTAAGCCTATAATCAGCCAACGCTAAGTCTCCTTCCCATATACAGGTAGGTTTTCCTTAGACAAAGCGCGCCCAATCCGCCTATCAGAATTATGAAAATCCATACTATATGGTGAGGGAAGGCAAAATTGAAAGCTCCGTACTCAAGATAGTATATTATAAGCACGATAAAGACCGTAAGCAGAATAAAGACCTCTGCCACAGACATAAGAAGCACTATAATTTTAGAGCCCTTGCCCCTCACTTTTTGAGAAAGCCTTTCGGTGAGCATTATTCCAAACATAGAATGAGCAATACACGAAAGCCACATAACAAGCGCGAGTATAATCATTTCGGAAAATATAAAAATCTCTCTCGCATCTATCGTGTTTTCGTAAGAGGGATTACTCCTTTTTTCCTCGAAAAGAGAAGTCACAACCCCTTGAAGGGTAATGCTTGCAAAAATTATTGCAAGCCAAGTAAATATTGCTAAAAATCTTGCAAAAAGCTGCTGCTTTGCGCTTGCAGGGATTGTAAAGGTAAAATACGCCTCGTCTGTCGCAACCGATTTTTTAAACTCCGAAAAAACGGCGGATACCGAAATCACGAAAAGAATATAAGTCGTAAAGGTCGCCAAGCCCTTCAGCGTTGAAAAAATCGAAACGATTTTATAATTTTCCTCAGTATTAAAGCTATTTGAGATTGGGACTGTAACGCCTGCAAAAAGAGCGAGGGCAAAGCCTACTGCAATTAAGGTTAAAACGTTTCTGGACGGACGCTTGAAAGCGTGCTTAAATATTTTTAAAAACATCTGAACACCTCCCTGAAAAGCTCGTCGACGGTTTTTCCTTCCTCATGAAGGGCTTTAGCGTCGCCGTAGGATAAAAGCTTACTGCCGTTTATAAATACATATTCGTCTAAAATTTCCTCTATGTCGCGAATAAGATGGGTGGATATTATAATCGTAGCCCCCTCGTTTACCCTCGTTAAAATAGTCTTTATAATAAACTCCCTTGCCGCAGGGTCTACGCCGCCTATAGGCTCGTCCAAAAGA
The DNA here is from genome assembly GCA_045588105.1 of Christensenellaceae bacterium. GTDB lineage: Bacteria > Bacillota > Clostridia > Christensenellales > Borkfalkiaceae > UBA10281. Next base: position 19,486 of record JAZNDO010000031.1, read on the forward strand.
TAAATCCTCGCCTTTCTTGCCATAACGGCAATAAGCTGAACCTTTTCCTTCGTGCCCTTTGAAAGAGACTTGAGCTTAGCGTCCCTCGAAACGCTTAAGGTAGATAAAAGCTCGTACGCCCTATTGATATCAAAATCGGAGTAGAAATCCAAAAAGGTTTTGAAAATCTCATCTACCGTCATGCTCATATCAAGATAGGTACGCTCGGGCAAATAAGACACGATGCCCTTGCTCTTCTCACCTATCGGCAAGCCGTGAACGGAAATCTCCCCTTCAAAGGGAAGAAGCCCCATAATACATTTGAAAAGCGTTGTCTTTCCGCTGCCGTTAGGCCCTAAAAGACCGATGATTTTTCCGCCGTCTACAGATAAATTCACGTTGTCTAAGGCAACGAATTTACCGTACTTTTTAGTTAGGCTTTTAATTTCTAAAGCTTTTTCCATATTACCTCCTTAAAAGGTCTCCAAAACCGCTCTGAACGATTCTTTGCCGTTTGAAAACCCCTTTATAAGTCGTTTATCTTTCTCTTTTTTAATATAAAGAGTAAACTCACCAACCTGCATTTCATTTACGTAGTTTATCTCGAACGTCTTAACGGACTCGCCCTTTTCAAGCCTTACCGCGTCTAAAATAAAGTCGCTGTATTTAACGTTGTTTACGTGTCCGTTATGGTCAAGACAGGAGTGCCCTGCATATCCCTCAAAGGCGTCTGCGCCCTCTATCTCAAAATCGGGCAATTTTTTAAGCCCCTCGGGGTAAACAACGTCCTTAAAATGCTCGCCCTTTGGGTATACTGCGCTACCCAATGCAATTCGCCTCGTTTTCACGTTTATAACGCACCATTTAGTGGACGCCTTTACAAGCAATTCGCCGTCCTCATTTTCAATGTAAAAATCTCTGTCGTAATCAACCCTGCCGGCTTCGTGAGGCCACGTTTTTACTATGACCGCTTGCTCCCCGAACGAAACCCTTTTAACCACGTCGTAGCGCATTCTGAGAATTACCCAAACGCAGTCCCTTTGCAAAAGCTCGCCGTAGCCTATATTCAGCTCCGAAGCATGCTCGGACGCAACGCTTTGGCACATGTCGAGAATTGCGCCCGGTCTTAGCGCGTCGCTATAATCAAAGTCCGAAACTCTAAGCTGATATTTTTTTTCGTATAATAACATATTCTTCTCTTTTTAATTTTATTTTTTTATAAATTGGTTTTAACGGCTTAGACCTTGCATCCATATTTTAACCTTATTAGCAGTTCAACCTCGCTTGTGTCTACTATCACTTGCTCGTCCAACACGTCTTCACTTTCTTGCTCCATCGCATATACAGAAATAATATTAGAATTTTTGAAAAAAGTAGAAAACAAACAAATTGCTCCCACAAACATAAAAACAGTGGCTAATATTTTATTATTTTTTATAATTTTCATACAATCTCAAACCTTCTCTTTTATTTCAACTCTGCTCTTGTTGTCAACACACCCATAGGGTAAATCGTTGCGTTTTCTTCAACCTTATATTCTTCTGCCTCTGCAAATTCTAACCCTTCACTTATTAAATTTATAAATTTGCCATCTTTTTTTACTGCGCAAATATACTCAACAGATTTATATCCCGATTCTGTAATCGTTTCTATCAAATATTTCTTCTCATTAATATTCCCTGTAACAAAATACGGGCTTTTTTCATAAATTATCAGTTCCCCTTTCTCATCAAGTATTAAATCACCCTTTTTGTCTGAACCAAAAAACCTCAGTAAATTGTATTCTTCTGATAAGAGAGGATGCTCTCCGATAGGCGCCCCATTTTTATCTGCTATATAAGGAGCCCAAGGATATATTCTACCATACACAGAAGATAGCAAATACATGCCTGTTTTTACACACCCACCTATTCCATAAGTTTCATCCTTTGCTCGCACAAAAACAAAGCCATGAGGATCAAACTCTACAAGGTAAAAGGTTACTTCCTCGTTTTGGTCATACAATGGATATACTTCAAAACTTTGATAAGTTTCCCCTTCGGAAAAATACCAATCTATATACGGATCCGGCTCACTATTTTCTATCCTTTCTGTAATTCGCTGAATATGTTGCTCTACCGTAAAATCAGAAACCTTAGCGCAACCCAACAAACAGCAAAGTAAAATTGATAAAATACAAATAAACGATAAAATTATCTTTCTCATATCTCTCCCTTTTTTTACTGAATTTGACAGTAGTACATGATTAATTTCTAAGCCTTTAATACAGTAAAACAGCCGAGTCAGGCACCTCTATAACCTTTCCGTTATCCCCCTTGATAAGGAAAAACTGCTGATGGTAGGTCTTGTGCGGAATTACGTAAATTCTCTTGCCCTGCCATACCTTTTCAACGTCCTTTTTAAGCAAGCCCTTTGCTAAGATATAATCAAATATCTCTACGTTTAAGTCTACGATTGCAGTTTCGTAGCCCTCTGAAAAAAGGTCCAAAAGCCCCGTTCGTATTCTCATAACTATATATTCGTTTGACCATATAAGACCGCTTCCCTGACAGTACGGACAAGCCTTTACGAGCATTGACGTGCTTTCTCTGCGCTTTTTCTTTCGGGTAATTTCAACGAGCCCGATAGACGACATACCCACTACGTGACACTTTTCTCTGTCCTCTGAAAGGTATTCCTCAAGCGAGGCAAGAAGCTTTTCCTTATGCTCTTGACTTGCCATATCTATAAAGTCCACGACTATTATTCCCGATATATTTCTTAATCTGAGCTGACGGGCAATCTCTTTAGCGGCAATTAAATTAGTATTGAAAACCGTGTCCTCTAAGCTATCCGAGCCGACGTATTTGCCCGTATTAACGTCAATAGACGTCAACGCTTCGGTTTTGTCTATTACTATGTATCCGCCGTTTTCAATCTCTACCGTGTTTCCAAGCAGAGTGCTGACGTCCTCGTCCAAGCCGTAGTGGTGGAACATATCCGTCTTTTTGTTATACAGCTTAAGCTTCTTCTTTAAGTCGTGGTCGGATTTTTTTGCATACTCTAAAACCTTTTGGTAAAGCTCCTCGTCCCCAACGATAAATTTATCTATCTTGGAATTGTAAACGTCGCGGACAAGCCTTATCGCAACGTTACCCTCCTCGTAAACGCATTTCGGCGCTTCTACCGAATTAAAGTCGCTCAGTATGCTTTTATACTGCTCGGTAAGATAAGCTATTTCCTTTTTTATATCTGCCTTACTCGCGTTTTCCGCCGCCGTTCTGATTATAATACCCTGTCCCTCCGGCTTTAAGGCTTCTGCAATTTTAGTAAGCTTTTCTCTTGTTTTTTCGTTGGTAATTCTGCGTGAAACGCCTAAAAAGTCAATAGTAGGCATAAAAACGACGTATCTTGCGGCAAACGAAACGTTTGACGTGAGCCTTACGCCCTTGCTTCCTGCAGGGTCCTTTATGGCTTGCACCATAATCTCATCGCCCTCTTTAAGGTTTAAAATAGAGGGGATTTCCACTCTTCCGACAAGCTCGGTTTTATCCATAAGCATATCGGTAGCGGAGAGATAGCCGTTTTTTTGCAAGCCGACGTTCACAAACGCAGCCTGCATACCCGGCAAGACGTTTTCTACCCTACCCTTGAACACGCTGCCTATGGTAACCGTCTTATTCTTTTTTTCAATTCTGTATTCGAGCAGCTTTTTTCCGTTGGCTACCGCACCTATGACGTTGCCGCCGTAGCTGTCTACGAAAATATTAACAGGCATTACCTTATACCGTCCTCAAAATCTTTTCCTTGAGCGTTAAGCCCTCTCGTCTTAATCGCCGTAATTTCTCCGCCGCCGTAAAGCTCAAGGAGCTTATCGGTGAACTTTTCTATCCTGAGCCCATTGCCAAAGCCTATTACGGCGCGAAGGGAATCCTTCTCCCACTCCACCGAATAAACAAGCTCTCTGACGTTCTTTTCAGTACCGTCTTTTTTGGTTATAATAAAATCCTCGCGGCTTAAAAGCTCCTCAGCGTCGAATTTGTTTACGCCCTTTATAACGTACTCCGCCTTCACTATATCGCTTGCAACACCAACCTTGCCCTTGGTCGTCCACGCGCCTACGCACGTCAAGCCGTTTGGGGCAAACTCGTTGAACTTTTGAATAAACGAGGTTGGGTCTTCCTCGGTGTCAATTTGGCAGTATTCCGCAAGGCTTGGTATTCCTATACCCATTGGCGCGGACATATAAACGAGCATGTGAGGGTTAAAACCCTGCGATAAGGCAACCTTTATACCCGCCCTTCTCATAGTCCTGCCGATATGCCTTAAAATATCTAAATGGGCTAAAAACTCTGCGCCGCCCGTTTTTGTAAATTTAAAAAGAATCATACGTTACACCCATATACCTTTTGTATACCGCAGCCCTTGCAGCCCTTTTTACAGCTGCCCGTAACCTCTGCCGAATACGCCTTTTTCCTCTCCCTTAAAAGGAAGGATTTATCTACGAATATATTTATGAAATCCCATGGGAGAATTTCATCCTCTCCCCACTCCCTCGTGTAAAAGGTCTTGTCAACGCGCGTTTCTAAAAACGCCTCGTTCCATTTCTGCGCGTTGAATTTATCTGTCCAGCCGTCGAAATAACAGCCCTTTTCGTAAGCCCTTAACAAAGCCTTGCCGACGCGTCTGTCGCCACGGGCAAGCACGGCCTCCATTTCGGAAAGCGAAAAATCGTTCCAGCTTATAGAGGTGTTTTTACTGTATAATCTACTGCGGAGAAGGTTTACCTTTTGCTTAACCTCTTCTTCGGTTATTTGCCTTTCCCATTGGAAAGGGGTAAAGGGCTTTGGTATAAAGGTAGAGGCTGAAACGCTTATTCTGAGCCTTCTCGCCCTCTGAGGGCTTGCCGAATAAATTTTTCTTATTCTGTCTACGATATCGCAAATTGCAGTAATATCCTCGTCCGTTTCGGTAGGAAGCCCGAACATAAAATACAGCTTTATACCCGTGTATCCGTTATCAAACGCCATATTAAGCCCTCTTTCAACGTCTTCCTCGGTGATGTCTTTATTGATAACGTCGCGAAGCCTTTGCGTGCCTGCCTCGGGCGCGAAGGTCAAGGAGCTTTTTCTCGACTCCTGAACGAACTCTCCGTCAAAACTGTCAAGCCTTAGTGACGGAAGAGCAATATGTACGTCGCTCGGCACGTTTTCCTTCAAGCTCTTTATAAGCTCCCTTAAATGAGGATAATCTCCTGTGGATAAGCTGTTTAAGCCAAGCTCGTCAAAGCCCGAATTCTTTACGAGCGAGCAAGCCTGCTCGGTAAGGGTTTTTACTCCCCTTGCTCTGACCGGACGGTAAATAAAGCCTGCCTGACAAAAACGGCAACCCCTATAGCAGCCTCTCATAACCTCTATTACCGCTCTGTCGAATACCGACTCGCAGTTCGGCACGGCTTGAACGGAGGGAAATTCCGCCCCGTCAAGGTCTTTTACGAGCGCCTTTTTTATAGGTTCACTTATAGAAAAGCCCTCTATAAGTCCGTTTTCTTTATATTTAACGTCAACGAGAGAGGGCACGTACACGCCTTGAATAGCCGTTGCCCTTTGCAAAAATTCCTTCTTAGAGCCACACTCCATTTTAAGCTTAGCAAGCTCTTGCATGCTCTCTTCACCGTCGCCTATTACGAAGATGTCGATAAAATCGGCAAGAGGCTCGGGGTTTACGGCGCAAGGTCCGCCTGCCTGAATTATAGGATATTCTTCACCTCTGTCCTCTCTTTTTAAGGGAATTCCCGCCAAATCAAGCATATACAAAATGGTCGTATAGCTCATCTCGTACTGAAGGGTAAAGCCGAGCATATCAAAGTCTTTAAGCGGCATTTTTAAATCGAGGGATTCCAAAAGCACTCCCTCTTTTTTAAGAATTTCACCCAAATCTGTCCACGGCGCAAAGCACCTGTCGCAAACGGCGCCGTCCACCTTATTTATAACGTCGGCAACTATACGGATACTCAAATTGCTCATAGCAACCTCGTATACGTCGGGGAAGCAAATACAGAAATTAAACTTACCCTTTTCAAGCTTTGGCGCGCCATATTCTCCGCCTATGTATCTTGACGGCTTTTCTACCCTTTTAAGAATACTCTCCTTCAAGGCAATCTCTCCCATTTTATATTATTACTTACGTTAGTATAACATATTATAAGCGTTTTGGCAAGGTTTATTTAAAAACCCGTTAAAGGTTTTAAAATTTTATGCCTCTTTATCGTTTGAGACTTTTACTTTTCAAACAATCGACTCAATATTAAAAGCCCCCTTGCAACTCACGTCGCAAGGGGGCATGTCCGTTAAATTTTACTCTTCTTCTTTGGTAAACATATCTGCGCCTACGCCACAAAGCGGACAAACGAAATCTTCAGGAATCTCACCCTCGTGAACATATCCACAAACGTCACATACGTATTTCATATTTATTCTCCTTTTGTATTATCCGTTATTCTTTTTTAGAAAACAAGCTTGCGGGAACGTTGCATTTGGGACAGGTGAAATCTTCGGGAAGATTCTCCTCTTCCGTTAAATGCTCGTAATTACAAATTCCGCAAACGAATTTATTAAGCTTCTTCTCTTCCTTTTTTGGTTCGCCGCCAATACGCTCGAAATCACTCGCGCCGTGCTTACAAAGAGGACATATAAAATCCTCGGGAAGAGGGTCGCCCTCGTAAATATAACCGCAAATCTTACAAACGTAGCCCTTTTTGCCCTCGGTTTCGGGCTTTGGCTTAACGTTTGTGTGGTAATAAGCGTAGGTCATAGTCTCTTTATCGCCTAAAACTCTCGCCTCGGTAATCGAACAAATAAACATACCGTGAGTATCTAAATCAACGTAATTTTCCACCTTTAAGGACATAAACGAGTTAATATATCTTGGCAATACCACCAAGCCGTTTTCAGAACGCAAGGGCTCGCAATCCTCAAACTTGTTTACGTTTCTTCCGCTTACAAAGCCAAACTTTTCAAATACGGTAAACGGAGCTTCAACGGTCAGGCAGTTTACGTTCATTACGCCCGACTGCTTTATGACGTGATGGGAATAATTCTCCTTGTTTATGGTAACCGCTATTCTGCTTGGAGCGCTGGTAACCTGAGTTACCGTGTTAACTATAAGTCCGTTATCCTTTTTGCCGTCGTTAGAGGTTACCACGTATAAGCCGTAGCCTATTTTGAAAAGCGCTGTTAAATCGTTTTTCTCCGCGCCGTCTGAAAGAGCTACGTATTCTCTGCAAAGCTCGTCGGATAAAGCCTCTATTTGCTTTTTGTTTTCATCGCTCACCGCAGATAAAATCTTAACGCCGTTTTCGGTAAACGTTAAGTTTTTGCTACCGCCTAACATATCCTTCATAACCTTTGCTGCCATAGGCGCCCAGCTTCCGTTTTCGATAAATGCAACCGTGCGGTTTTGGTAATTTCTTTCGGTTAAATGATGGATAAATTCCTTCATAAACGGGAAGATATCCGCATTATAGGTAGTCGTTGCCAAAACCATTTTACTGTAACGGAAGGCGTCCTCTACGGCTTCCGCCATATCGCATCTGGCAAGGTCGTTTACAACAACCCTCGGGCATCCCTTTGCCCTCAGCTTTTCGGCTAAAAGATTTACTGCTTTTTTGGTGTTGCCGTAAACTGAGGTATAGGCGATTACAACGCCGTCTTCCTCGGGCTGATAGCTTGACCAGATGTTGTATAAATTTAGATAATATCCTAAATTTTCAGTTAAAACAGGTCCGTGCAAGGGGCAGATTTTTTGAATATCTAAGGTGGACGCTTTCTTTAAAAGAGCCTGCACCTGCGCGCCGTATTTGCCGACTATGCCGATATAGTATCTTCTCGCCTCGCAAGCCCAATCCTCGTCGGCGTCTAAAGCCCCAAACTTACCGAAGCCGTCGGCAGAAAATAGAATTTTATCGGTGGAATCGTAGGTTACTATAACCTCCGGCCAATGCACCATAGGAGCTGTAACGAAGGTTAAAACGTGCTTACCAAGAGATAAGGTATCGCCTTCGCCTACTACGATTCTTCTTTCGGCAAAATCTGTTCCGAAATAGTTTTTCATCATAATAAACGCCTTGTTGGAAGAAACGACGGTGGCGCTTGGATAAGTCTTGGTAAAGTTTAAGATATTTGCGGAGTGGTCGGGCTCCATATGCTGAACGATAAGGTAGTCGGGCTTTCTTCCCTCTAAGGCGTGCTCGACGTTATCAAGCCACTCATGAGTGAAGTTGCCGTCTACCGTATCCATTATTGCTATTTTATCGTCAATTATTGCGTATGAGTTATACGCCATGCCGTTGGGCACAACGTACTGTCCCTCGAAAAGGTCTATTTTTTTGTCGTTTACACCAATATATTTTACGTCACTTGTTATAAACATAACTTACTCCTTTTGTTTTGATTTAAATCATTTTTTG
>JAZNDO010000032.1:0-2113 GCA_045588105.1 Christensenellaceae bacterium
CCGCTTGGCCTCCGACTTTCAATAATTTTAAACAACGCCTTGTGCCGTCAAAATCGTAAACGATATAAATAGAGTCTTCTATGCGGTACGCTTCTACTATGGAATATTCAATACTGTAATATTTTTCTACAGTTATACGGACAGCTCCGTCATTTTCAGACTTTAACGATATAAAATATTCGTATACGCCGTAATCCGTATTCTCTTCGCCAACCCATTCGCCTAAAATTTCCGTTACGGAACCCTTAGCTTGCCATAAAGCGACTAAAACTATATCACCGTTAATGGGAGATGAAAAGTCAAACTCCTGTCCATTTAATAACCAACAGCTAAAGACGTAGCCTTCTTTCGTAGGATTTTCGGGAATTTTAGCGCAATCACCAATATTAATCACCTGAAGCTGAACCAACGTGCCGCCTTGACTGTCAAAGACGACCTTTAAGACCTCTTTAATTTCTTCCCACTTCGCCTCAAGCACAAGACTTGAAGTAATTACCGTGCCGAAATCAAACGGTTCTCCATTTAAATACCAGCCTAAAAAAGTATATCCCTCTCTTTGGGGCTGAGCAGGCTCCTCTGCGCAGCATCCCTCTTCAACATTTTGAACGAAAAGCTCTTCAGTCTCACTTATGAAAGATACGGTAAATGCTCCTTCGCGAGATTCTTCCCACAACGCGACCAAAACCAGATTTTCCGTTATCGGAGTTAAAAAATCAAATTCTTCGCCGTCTAAGAACCAGCCCTTAAAAACGTATCCCTCTTTTTCGGGGTCCTCCGGACAAATAGCAAAACTATTGATTTGAACAATTTGAGTGTCAATAGCTTGACTGCAATTAGTCACAAACGATACCGCAAACACTTGATTTTGGTTTAAATCCATCCATTTTGCCGTTAACACGATATTTGCATTTATAGGTGTATTAAAATCAAATTTTTGCTCGCCTAAATACCACCCTATAAAAACGAAGCCATCCTTTGTAGGAGATTGAGGCACCAATGCGGTTTCGCCTTCCTTTACCGCTTGTTGAGACACCCACGAACCGCCGTCCGTATCAAAAACCACAACGAAGGTTGTGACGCTCTCTTTTTCAGACGTCTGTTCGGCGATACTGCTTAGCTGTATACTTTCACCTATGCTTTTTGATTCGCTGTTTGTTATCTGAGATTCTTCTATCAAGCTTTCAACCTCGCTACTGCGTTTCCGTTTACAGCCGCTTAGCGGAAGCAATAAAAAAGCAATCACAATAAACACAGCGGTTATACGAGTAAATTTTAATCTTTTGTAATTTTTATCCATATCTAAAGTTAGAACGAAGCAATCTTAAGCATTACTCCGTTTTAATATGCGCAATACTTAAATTCCCATTTCTTCCTTTACTTGCTTAAAGCATTCAACAATATAGAGGATATCCTCTTTTTCAAGGGCAGCGGAAATTTGCGTTCTTATACGAGCCTTACCCCTTGGAACAACAGGATAAGAAAACGCGACCACGTAAACGCCCTTTTCCATCATTCTCTTCGCCATTTCAACTGCCTTATGCTCGTCGTAGAGCATTACGGGAAGAATAGGCGTTCCGTTGTCTAAAACGTCAAGCCCGATTTCTTTTATTTTTTGAGCGAAAAGCCTTGTGTTGTCAAAAAGCTTTTCTCTTATAGATAAATCGCTTTGAATAATGTCTAAAACCTTTATAGAAGCGCTTGCAACGGCAGGAGCAAGAGTATTTGAAAACAAATAAGGTCTTGAGCGTTGGCGAAGAAGGTTTATTATTTCTTTTCTACCTGACGTAAAGCCACCCGACGCACCGCCAAGAGCCTTGCCGAAGGTTCCCGTAATTATATCAACTCTCCCATCTACTCCGCAATGCTCTGCCGTTCCTCTGCCGGTTGGTCCCATAAAGCCTGCAGAGTGACTGTCGTCAACCATAACCAAAGCTCCGTATTCGTCGGCTAAATCGCAAATCTCCTTAAGATTAGCAACGATACCGTCCATAGAGAAAACTCCGTCGGTTGCTATAAGCTTAATTCTTGCATCCTTTGCCTCCTCAAGCTTTGCCTTAAGGTCCTGCATGTCGTTGTTTTTATATCTGAACTTCTTTGCCTTGCAAAGTCTTAT
>JAZNDO010000033.1:0-15366 GCA_045588105.1 Christensenellaceae bacterium
AATGCTTGAAAATTTATTTACGAGAGGTTATAATAGCATTGTATGAAGTTTTAAGGAGATAATTATGGACATCAACAATCTTGCTGTAAATACAATTAGGGTTCTCTCGGCTGAAGCTGTTCAAAAGGCAAATTCAGGACACCCGGGTCTTCCTCTCGGAAGCGCCCCTATCGGCTACACCCTATTTGCAAATCATTTAAAATTTAATCCTGTTAACCCATCTTTCTTTGATAGAGATAGATTTATTCTCTCTGCGGGTCACGGCTCTATGCTCAACTATGCGCTTTTGCATTTGTTCGGCTACAACCTTTCTATAGACGATATTAAGAATTTCCGTCAGTTAGATTCTAAAACTCCGGGTCACCCCGAATATAAGCATACCCCCGGTATTGAAACGACTACCGGTCCGTTAGGACAAGGCATTGCAAACGCAGTCGGTATGGCTATAGCGGAAACCAAGCTTGCGGCTGAATTTAACCGCGAGGGATTCCCTATCGTTGACCACTACACCTACGCTCTTTGCGGCGACGGCTGTATGCAGGAGGGTATTGAATACGAGGCGGCATCTCTTGCCGGCACCTTAAAGCTTGGCAAGCTTATCGTTTTATACGATAAAAACGACATTACGATAGAGGGAAATATAAATACAGCCTTTACCGAGGACGTTGGCGCAAGACACAAGTCTCAGGGCTGGCAGGTTTTAACCGTTGAAGACGGAAACGACCTTAAAGCAATTTCAAAGGCAATCGCTAAAGCTAAAAAAGAGACTGAAAAGCCTTCGCTTATTATTATTAAAACCACTATCGGCTACGGCTCGCCAAAGGCAGGCTCGGCTGACGTTCACGGCGCGCCTCTCGGAAACGAGGCAATTGCCGAGCTTAAACGCAATTTAGGTTACGACTACCCTGAATTTACAGTTCCCGAAGAGGTTGCTAAGCTGGCTAAGAAATATAGAGCAAAGGGTCGTAAAGCTCAGAAAAATTGGGAAATTTTGTTTGCTGACTACAGCGCGAAATATCCGGAGCTTAGCGGTAAACTTAAGGGCTATTTAGACGGCAAGCTCCCCGACCTTTTAAACGATGAAAAGCTCTTTGATTTTTCTAAGCCTGACGCAACGAGAAACACCTCGTTCAAGGTTTTGAACAGATTATCAGAGCTTGTTCCCAACCTTACGGGCGGCAGCGCGGACCTTGCTCCCTCTAACAAGTCTAACATGACGGCAAGAAGCTACTACTCACCCGAAAACAGAATCGGCTCAAACTTCCATTTCGGTATAAGAGAGCACGCGATGGCTGCAATTTCAAACGGTATGGCTTTACACGGCGGACTCAAGGCCTATTGCGCAACCTTCTTCATTTTCTCTGATTACATGAAGAACGCAATGCGTCTTTCCGCTCTTATGAATATACCCGTTACTTATATTTTAACACACGATTCAATCGGCGTTGGCGAGGACGGACCTACCCACCAGCCTGTTGAACAGTTAGCTGGCTTGCGTTCAATTCCAAACATGAAGGTTTTCCGCCCTGCTGACGGTAAGGAAACGGCATACGCCTGGATTTCCGCCCTTACGGAGACTTCCCCAACGTGTTTGGTTTTAACACGTCAAAATCTTCCTCAATACGAAGGCTCTACCGCTGACGCGTTGAAGGGTGCTTACGTTTTGGCAGACAGCAACAAACCTACTCCCGACGCTATTTTAATTGCAAGCGGCTCGGAGGTTGAGCTTATTATGAAGGCAAAGGAAGAGCTTATTAAGGATAATATTGACGTAAGAGTCGTTTCCGTTCCTTGTATGGAGCTTTTCGACAAGCAGGACGAGGCTTATAAGCAATCGGTTTTACCAAACGAAATAAGAGCGAGAGTTGCAGTTGAAGCAGGTACGCCCGACTACTGGTATAAATACGTTGGCTTGGACGGAAAGGTTATCGGTATGACAACCTTTGGCGCTTCTGCTCCGTTCTCTGCTCTTTTAAAGAAATTCGGCTTTACGGTTGAAAACGTTGTTGAAAACGTTAAAAAAGTTTTAGGCGTATAACAACGAAAAAGAAAAACAATTTATATGATTCGTTATTAGAACTCCGCAGTGGTCTTCAATTAATTGATACTAAATATTCAAAATTAGAAGAAAATAACGCAAATTTAAATTGCGCAAAACAAACCTATGACGCCAATCAAGAAAAGAAGCAATCTTTTGATAAAGATTTTCTTGAGACCGAAGTAAAAGCAAAAACGCAAAAAATAAATATAATGACTACATAAATACCGGTCTTTTAAAGAGAAATAACGGTGTTATCAAAGATAGGAATAAGCGTAGCAAAATCGTTGGCAAATCCTATCATCAGGAGCTGTATCTATGCAGTTTTATCTGTAGTGTATTTATAGCCGTTGTTATATTCATAATCTTAACAGCAACAGTAGATACATCATATATTTTTTATATCTTAACCGTCATTCCAACAGGTCTTGCCGCCCTTGTCATTTCTCTCCCGCTTTTTCTCATATTAGTTTTAATTTTAAATTTTATTTACATTAAAAAAAGCGATAAAAAAACAAAGGCGAAGCTTCTTGACGATATTGCAATAACCGAAAAACGTCTATTAGAATATAATCAACCTTGGGAAGAAATCGAAAAAGGTTATACGGCAACAAAAAACAATCTTTTAAAAGAAGCAAAGACTTGTTATGATAAAATTAAATTGGATTTTGAAAAAATAATTCCCGAATATGATTGGATTTTACTTGATTACGCTATTTATTTTGTTCAAACAGATAAGGCAGAAACAGTTGAAGAAGCCTTGAAGCTTGCGCACGAACAACAATCACAACCCAATTTTAATGATAATTTATCAGCTCTTAAAGCCGCCTTGAGCGTTAACCGCACAAGCTTAGAGCTGGTCAATAGCAAAGACAAATTATTAGAGTTATTATAATAAAAAATCCGTCCTTAGGACGGATTTTTTATCTCTAATTAAGTCATAACTCGTTTGTTAAAATGCGTTTTTCGCAAAATCTCATTTTTAGGAGTAGTTACAAGCAAAGCGAGAACAAAAAGCGATAGCGGATGGGATAGACCTTGTTGGTCTTCCCAATCGCTATCGCTTTTTAGAACCAAAGTTTTGCGACTTAAATGCGCCATACAAAAATTATTTGTTAAAATACCTCTTCAAAAGCCCCTCAAACGCCTTTCCGTGTCTTGCCTCGTCACGAGCCATTTCGTGTACAGTGTCGTGAATAGCGTCTAAGCCAAGCTCTTTAGCCCTTTTAGCAAGCTCAAACTTGCCTGCAGTTGCGCCGTTTTCAGCGTCCACTCTAAGCTCAAGATTCTTCTTGGTGGAATCTGTAACAACTTCACCTAAAAGCTCTGCAAATTTTGCAGCGTGCTCAGCCTCTTCAAAGGCTGCTTTTTCCCAGTAAAGACCAATTTCGGGATACCCCTCTCTGTGCGCTACTCTTGCCATTGCAAGATACATACCAACCTCTGTGCATTCGCCCTCGAAGTTCATTCTTAAGCCCTTAATAATCTCCTCGTCAACACCTTGAGCAACGCCAACGATATGCTCTGCAGCCCAAGTTCTTTCATCAGACTGTAATGTAAACTTACTGCCCGGACATTTACAAAGTGGGCAAGCATCTATAACGGTTTCACCCTCGTGAACGTATCCGCAAATAGGACAAACAAATTTTTTCATAATATTTCCTCCGATAGCCTTACGGCTTTTTACTGTATTATAAAAGCAAAAAAACCCCTTGTCAAGGGTTTTTTAAAAATTTAATATCAAATTTTCTTTGCAATTTTCAATTACTTTTGCGCTCAGCCTTTTGATGACCTTTCGTCAATTAAGTCTTTTTTCTCAGCTCTCTTAAAGACGGAAAAAAGATTTTTGAATCCTATTTCAGAAATTATCTCAGCGAAAAATATTAAGACAAATCCAATTACCATATACGCAGTAATCCTTGCATCGCCCAATAAAATTTCAAAAATTACGCCAAATACGGATTCCAAGCTGAAAATTAAGGCTACCGACATTGCAGGCGTATGCTTTTGAGCAATCATTTGACCAAACTGAGCAAATAACGTGCAGGCAAAAGCTAAATACAAAATTTTCCACACTGAGCCCTGAGGAATTGAAAATTCGCCGTAATGAAGAGGGAACTCAATAGCGCAGGTTATACACGTGCAAATAAGGGCAACGGTTAAAATTTCAACGATTAAAAGCTGTATCACGTCCTCATCTTGAGCGTGCTTTGATATAAATATAATTTGAAAGGCGTAGAATATTCCGCTGCCTAAAGAAAGCATATCGCCAAGGAATTCCTTACTGCCGTGCTCGTTTTTACCTATTATTGCAACGAACGCAATACCAACCATACACAAGATTGCGCCCAAACAATTGTTAAACGTAGGCTTTTTAGATAAAAACAGCCAAGATAAAAAAGGAACGATTACGACGTAAACTGCTGTTAAAAATGCGTTTTTAGAAGGCGTAGTATACTTTAAGCCAACAGTCTGCACACCGTACGCACCGAAAAGGATACAACCTAAAAGAAGCCCCTTAAAAAAAGTGCTTTTTTTGATTGTTATTAACTTTTTATAGCAAATAAGCGACAGAGCGATACCCGACAATAAAAACCTAAACGCCAAAACGAAAAAGGTGAATTTACCGTTACCAAGCTCGGTTAAGGTGTCCTTTAAAACGACGAAGGAGCTTCCCCAAACGATAGTAACGAGCAAAAGCAGCGCTCTGCCAAAGGTTGCCTTTTTATCTATGTGCAACATAATTCCCCATTATTACTATAATATTATACGACAATAAGGCGAATAGCTATGCTATCCGCCTTTTATTAAAATTCCAAATTATTCAGCGCTTGCTTCCGGCTTGCTGTGGTCAACAACGAGCTTGCCGTCATAGTAACCGCACTTAGCGCAAACGGTATGAGGCTGAGTATATTCATGACACTGAGGACATTTAACCAAAGTGGGCATTTTAGCCTTAGAATTGTTAGAAAATCTCGTGTTTGCTCTTTGTTTGGAAGTTTTATGCTTAGGAACTGCCATTTTCGTATACCTCTCTTACTTTATATGTTCACAATTTGTTAAATTTAAATTTGCTCCGCACTCGGGGCAAAGACCCTTACAGTCTTCTTTGCAATAAACTGAATACGGCATTGAAAGCATAAGCTTTTCTTCTACCATTTCGCAAAGGTCTACAAGTCCTTTTTTAAACCTGTAAATATCCTCGCCGTTTTCCGTCTCAGAATACTCCTCGTCAAACTCAACTACGTTATGGAAAATAACGCCCGTTAAGCAACGGGTACAAACCGTTGATAACGAATACGATATCTCACCGTCGACAAAAACCGACTTACCGTCTAAAATAAGTCTTCCGTCTACGGCAACCTTATCTGCGTATTCTGCGTTAGGTAAAGTTATAGTAGAGCTGTTCGGTTCGTATTCAAAATGAAAAGCACATTCGTCTTTTCCGCTATATTTCAGTTTTCTTACGTCGATAACCATATTTGCCAAGATATTATAGTATATTTTTGCCATATTGTCAATTTATTTAGAGCAAAAATAACTAAAAAAGGAGATTATTTTGCAAGTCTTTGAGTATCTCTTGCGATAACGAGCTCCTCGTTGGTAGGAATTACGAGAACCTTAACTCTGCTGCCATCTGCGTTGATTTCGCTAATACCGTCAGAAAGATTATCGTTCTTTGCCTTATCAACCACGATACCCATATATTCAAGGTCTTCCACGATAGACATCCTTACTCCGCCGTCGTGCTCGCCGATACCTGCGGTAAATACTACGCAGTCAACGCCGCCGAGAGCTGCCGTATACGCGCCGAGATATTTTCTGCAGCTGTAGGTAAATACGTCAAGAGCAAGCTGAGCTCTGTGATTACCCTCTGCAGCCGCGTTTCTTAAATCTCTGAAGTCTGAAGAAACGCCCGAAAGACCGCTTACACCCGACTTTTTGTTGAGATAGTTAATAGTTTCGGCTAAGGACATATTGTACTTGTTTGCAAGGAATTCAACGATAGCAGGGTCCATATCACCAGACCTTGTGCCCATCGGCACGCCGCCGAGCGGAGTAAAGCTCATTGAAGTATCAATACTCTTACCGCCCTTTACAGCCGATATTGAAGAGCCGTTACCAAGGTGTAAGGTTACAACCTTAAAGTCTTTATCGTTTTCTTTTCCAAGATATTTTGCAGCCTCGCTTGATACGAATCTGTGACTCGTGCCGTGGAAGCCGTATCTTCTAATCTTATAATCCTTATATGCGTTATACGGAATACCGTAAATATAAGCTTTTTCAGGCATTGAAGAGTGGAAAGCGGTATCAAATACGCCAACCATAGGAACGTTAGGCATGATAGCCTTACAAGCCTTAACGCCGATTACGTTTGCCGGCTGATGAAGAGGAGCAAGCTCCGAAAGGCTTTCGATGGTAGCCATAGTATCGTCGGTTAATAAAACCGAATCGTTAAACTCTTCACCGCTGGGAACTATTCTGTGTCCTACCGCGTCGATTTCGTCCATAGAAGAAATTGCGCCGTGCTCTTTATCAACGAGAGCGTTTAAAACTACTTGAATAGCCTCGGTATGAGTAGGCATAGCAGCTTCGATAGTAGCCTCCTTTCCGTTTGCCTTATGCTTACAGAAGGAGCCTTCTAAGCCGATTCTTTCACAACCGCCTTTAGCGATTGCAACTTCGGTTTCCATATCAATAAGCTGATATTTAAGAGATGAGCTACCTGCGTTAATAACGAGAATTTTCATTTATATATACTCCTTATATGATTTGAGTTTGTAAAGCCGTAATAGCAACTGCCGCTACGATATCTTCCATATGGCAACCTCTTGAAAGGTCGTTAATAGGCTTAGCCAAGCCTTGGCAAAGAGGGCCGACAGCCTGGAATCCGCCAAGTCTTTCGGTGTTTTTATAGTTTGTGTTACCTGCGTCAAGGTCAGGGAAAACCAAAACGTTTGCCTTACCTGCAACAGGAGAGCCCGGAGCCTTGCTTGCGCCAACCTCGGGAACGATAGCAGCATCGAATTGAAGCTCGCCGTCAGCAACGAAATCGGGAGCGATTTCATGGAATTTTGCAACTGCTGCTGTAACCTTATCAACGTCAGCGTGCTTTGCTGAGCCCTTCGTAGAGTGAGAAAGGAAAGCAATTCTCGGCTCTAAGCCTGCAATTGCCTTCGCGCTTTGAGCTGAAGATTGAGCGATATACGCAAGCTCTTCGCTTGATGGGTTTTGAATAAGACCGGAGTCTGCGTAAATAAAGCAACCCTCAGGACAATATTTATTTCCGCTATCGGGAGCAATCATTAAGAAGTATGCAGATACGATTGGAGTACCCTTTGCAGTCTTAATAACCTGAAGACCGGGACGAAGAGTATTAGCCGTTGAGTGGCACGCGCCGGATACCATACCGTCAACGTCACCAACCTTAAGCATAAGCGCGCCGTACATAGTATAGTCTTTAGCAAGCGTTTCTCTTGCAAGCTCTAAGGTCATACCCTTTGCTTTTCTGAGCTCGTAAAGAAGGTTTGCATATTCTTCGGTTTTATGATAAGTAAGTGGGTCGATAATCGTAACGCCCGAAAGGTCAACGTTGGGGTTATTAGCCTTAATTTCGTCAGGATTGCCGAGAAGAGTTATTTTTGCAACACCCTCCTTTACAGAAACGGCAGCAGCCTCAACCACTCTACCGTCCTCACCCTCGGGAAGAACAATGTTTTTACCCAAAACCGAGGCTCTTTTCTTGATATCATCTAAAACTTTTGACATAACGCTCCTTTTAACGGAAAACATCTTATTTCGCTTGAATATTTTTTTCCGTTAGTATAAAATATAATTATTGGTCAACCATTATTATACACCATATTTTTTTAAATATCAAGGTTTTGGCTAATAAATAAATTTTTAATTTAATTATTAAAGTTAATAAGTCTTATAATTATAAAATCAAGGCTTAAATAGGAGTTTATTTTGAAAATTTGTTTTGCCGTTTGCGAATATAACCCCTTTCACAACGGACACTTATACCACATCAATAAGATTAAAGAGGAAGTTAAGCCCGATTGCTTAGCAATAATTATGAGCGGATGCTTTACACAGCGAGGCGAGATTGCCGTTACCGACAAATACACAAGGGCTTCCCACGCAATAAAAGCCGGCGCAGACGTCGTGTTTGAGCTTCCGACCGTATTCGCAACGGGCAATGCCGAAATCTTTGCAAAGGGCGCAGTAAGCCTTGCAAACGCCTTTTCGGGTGAAAACGTCTTGTGCTTTGGTACGGAAAACGGAGAAAAGCACAAGCTTTTAGCGACGGCAAAATCTCTCTTAAGCGAGACGAAGGAGTTTAAAAAGCTATATAAAGAAGAGCTTAAAACGGGAGTCTCAGCGATAAAGGCAAAGGTAAACGCCCTTGCCAAAATGAATATAGAAAACGTTGATTTGGAGCTTTTAAAAAGTCCAAACAACATTTTGGGAATAGAATACACGAAGGCCATAATATCTTTAAAAAGCAATCTTGATATTTTTCCTATACTAAGAGAAGGCGCAGGATATAACGACGAGGTATTATATAAGGATATCTCCTCGGCAAGCGCAATAAGAAAGGCTATTGCTGACGGCAAGCTTAAAAAAACGCGCTCTTCACTGCCCGATTTCGTCTACAGAGATTTACCTAAATCTCTTCCGAATTGCGACGATTTGATATTCTACTCAATTTTAAAGGCAACCAAACAGGAATTAAAGGAAATTATCGATTGCAGCGAAGGGCTTGAAAACAGAATTAAGGCGCTTGCAAAAACGAGCGACAGCTTAGAGGAATTGAAGGATAAGCTAAAAACAAAACGCTACACCTATACGAGAATTTCAAGAATACTCCTATCCTCAATGCTTGGCTTAGAGGAAGGCTTTATAAGAAAATGCCTGAGCGACGACCTTTACCTTAAGGTTTTAGCAATAAGCAAGGACAAAACGAATCTTTTATCAGAGCTTTCAAAAATGACCGAAACGCCGATAATAACGAGAAAAAAGGACGCAGACGGTTTGGTTGGAATTGCTAAGACCTGCTTTGAAAGGGACGTTTACGCAAACGACGTTTACGGCTTTGTAACCAAAAACAAAACGAACGAATATGAAATGAAAATTATATAAGAAAAGACCTATACGGAGAAATTTCCGTGTAGGTCTTTGTTTTTGTCTACGTCATAAGGTATGACAAATAATAAAAGCCGTTTGAGAGCCTTTTAAATTATACGGGGCTTACAACGCCTAAGAGGACTATACCCGCAAAGGTTATAGCAATCGTTAAGTAATGCAACCAAGAAAGCTTTTCCTTTAAGAATATTCTGCTCCAAAGCACCGAAAGCGCGCAATACGCTGAAATAATTACCATTCCGACCGACGCGCTGCTGTCTTGACTTGCCATAAACATAACTGCCATATAGAAAACCTGACCGATAGTTTCACACGTACCGCCGAGGAATATTGCCTTATTGCCAATAAGACTTTTTACGTCCTTTTTCTTAAGCCATAACCATAAGAAGGCAAAAATTGCAAGCACGAGGAAGGTCAACTCAAAAGCAGAGTTGGTCGCGTAATCTGATGCGTTTTCGTTAATATTGTAATAGAATTGATCTCCAACCGTACCTAAAGCGTCAATAATGCAATATAAAATAGGAATTATGAACGCTATTAAGCTCTTTGCATACTTTTTATTTGATTTTTCCTGTCTTAAAGCGCGAAGCTCGTCGTCCTCGGCATTTTGCACTATACCGAGACCGATTACACCGCCTGCAACAAGCACTACGCCTACGATTGACCAAGCGTCGAGAGTTATTTCTCCCCAGAATATAAGAGCGCAAAGAAGCAACGCAACCGAGCCCGAGCAGTTACAAATCGGCGAAGAAAGCGAAAGCTCAATATATCTTAAGCCAACGTAACCGATTACCATTGCCAATATGTATAATGCGGCAACCGGGAAATAGGTTATAAAGTCAATAGGCTTAAAGTCGGTATAAAATAGGCTTGCGACAAACTTGGGAACTTCTTCGGGGTCTTGAATTATCGCCCCACCGATAAGAGTAATCACAAAGTGTATACCCATTATAAGACCAACTGCAAAGACAACCTTCCAATGGCTATTTTTGTCTTCGTTTTCAGTTCCTACCTTTGAAAAGAGGTCTGAACCGCTCCAACACAATAATGCGATTAATGAAAAAGCAAACCACATATCATTTCTTCTCCTTCGTTAAATTACAATTTTACAAGTCCTGCGTTTATCATCTCTTGCAGAGAGGTTAAAATACCGATTTTTGCGTGGTACCAGGTAAGACCGCCTTGGAAATACACCGCGTAAGGCTCTCTTATCGGTCCGTCTGCCGAAAGCTCGATTGAAGAGCCTTGTACAAACGCTCCCGCAGCCATTATTACCTCGTTTTCATAGCCCGGCATTGCCCAAGGAATCGGCGTTACGTAGCTGTCGACGGGCGCGGCGGCTTGTATTCCCTTACAAAACGCTATCATACCCTCGGGGCTTTTAAGCTCAACAGCCTGAATTATATCGTGTCTGTCCTCTTCACCGTTAGGAACGACCTTAAACCCAAGCTTTTCGTAGATTCTTGCTGCAAAAATCGCGCCTTTTAATGCGCCTGCAACTACCGTAGGAGCTAAGAAAAAGCCTTGATAAAAGCTTTGCATTACGCCAAGACTTGCGCCTACCTCTTGCCCAAGACCGGGCGCTGAAAGCCTGTACGCGCACCTATCAACACACTCCTTAGTTCCGCAAATATATCCGCCTATAGGAGCAAGACCGCCACCGGGGTTCTTAATAAGCGAGCCAACGACCATGTCAGCCCCAAAATCGGACGGCTCAACGACGTCGACGAACTCGCCGTAGCAGTTGTCGACCATAACCTTTAAGCCGGGCTTAACCTCTTTAACGAATTTGATTAGCTCAGCGATTTGTTGAACTGAAAAGGTCGGTCTTGTTTGGTAGCCTTTACTTCTTTGAATCGTAACTAAAGCCGTCTTTTCGTTTATAGCGTTTTTTATACTCTCGTAATCAAAAGTCCCGTCCTCTAAAAGGTCTACTTGACGGTAAGAAACTCCGTATTCCTTAAGCGAACAAACTGACTCTCTTATACCTATAACCTCTTCTAACGTGTCGTAAGGTCTTCCTACGGGTGATAAAAGCTCGTCACCGGGGAGAAGATTTGCCGAAAGGGCAACGGTTAAGGCGTGCGTTCCACATACGATTTGAGGTCGGACAAGCGCCGCCTCGGTATGAAAGGTATCTGCGTAAACCTGCTCTATTTTATCCCTGCCGACGTCGTTATAGCCGTAGCCTGTGGACGCTGAAAAGCAGTTTGCGTCTACCCTGTTTTTCCTCATCGCGTTTAAAACCTTGCATTGATTATATTCCGCAACGCCGTCAATTTTTTCAAATCTATCCTTTAAGTCCTTTAAAATTTCTTCACCAAACTCGTATACCTCTTTGCTGATACCGAGCTTTTCGTAGCTTTCGTGAACGTTTATCATTTGCCTTCTCCTTTTAATTCAGCCAATATTTTGTCTGCGGTATCGTTGAATAAATCAACCTTCGTTATGACTATTCCGCAAGATTTATCCCCCAATATAAGCATTGTGTCGCCCGACTCTATACCAAACAACTCTCTCGCCTCTTTGGGTATAACTATTTGCCCCTTTTCTCCTACCTTGGCCGTGCCGAAAATTCTTTTTTCGACCTTCGCGCCAAGCACGTGTTTGCTTTTAGGCATAGCCTTCTCCTTTGGTTATACTTTTCATACTTTTCATACCAAATTATATCATAAGTTTATAAAATTATCAACGCTTTTACAAAGTAAAAAAGAAAAAAGTCGGAAAATTTTTCCGACTTTATAAATCTTATAGGCTGTGTCACAGGTTTTATATCAACCTTATAAAACTTTAGATAAAAATTCTTGAGTTCTTGGATTTTGGGGATTTACCAAAACGTCTTCGGGCGTACCCTCTTCGGCTACGACGCCCTCGTCCATAAACACCACTCTTGACGAAACGTTTTTAGCAAAGCCGATTTCGTGCGTTACCACGAGCATGGTAAGACCCGATTTTGCCAAATCACGCATTACCTCTAAAACCTCGCCTACCATTTCGGGGTCGAGCGCAGAGGTCGGCTCGTCAAACAAAATAACCTCGGGATTCATAGAAAGAGTTCTTGCAATCGCAATTCTTTGCTTTTGTCCGCCCGAAAGCTGTGACGGCTTAGCGTTGATATAGGCAGACATACCAACCTTTTCAATGTACTGCTTAGCAATCTCCTCAGCCTCTTGTCTGTTTCTTTTTAAAACAATCATCTGAGGCTTTACGCAGTTTTCAAAAGCAGTCATATTATTATACAGGTTGAAGGACTGAAAAACCATACCGACCTTAGTGCGATACGAATTTAAATCAAAATGCTTGTCAAGGATATTTTCGCCCTTGAATAAAATCTCGCCGCAGGTAGGGCGTTCAAGCAGGTTTACACACCTGAGCATCGTGCTTTTACCCGAGCCGGAAGAGCCGATAATACTTATAACCTCTCCCTTTTCAACGGTAAGACTGATATCCTTTAATACAACGTTGTCGCCAAAATTTTTAGCAAGGTGATTAAGCTCTAAAATAATCTCAGACATTGTCACCCTCCTTAGTTACGCGAATCTGAGCGTCGGGGTCGGACTGTGAGCCGCAGATAACGTAACTGTTTCCTCCGTCCATTTTTCTCTCGATATATCGCAAAATTCTCGTTACCGTAAAAGTTAAAACGAAATATATGAACGCGCATATTAAATATGAAGGAACGAATTGCGCGTACGCACCGCCCGCTTGCTTTGAAATAAACATAAGCTCCGTAATGGAAATTACGCTTAAAACCGAGCTGTCCTTAATATTTACAACGAACTCGTTACCGATTGACGGCATTATATTTCTTATAGCTTGAGGAAGAATTACGTGCACCATAGTTTGCCAGTGATTCATACCGATTGCATGCGCGCCCTCAACCTGACCTTTATCAACCGAAATAATACCGCCTCTTACGATTTCAGCCATATACGCGCCCGTATTGAACGAGATTATAATTATAGCCGAAACAAGCGGCGACATATCCATTTTTACGAAAAGGCTATAATGAATTATAAGCGCTTGAACGAGCATTGGCGTTCCGCGGATAACCTCTACGTAAACGTTTAAAATTACGTCGATAATTTTTTTGAAAATTCTCTTCGTTTTTCCGTCTTGCTCCGAAACGGGAACAGTTCTTACGATAGCGATTAAAAGACCCAGTAAAAAGCCCATAACCGTACCCGTAAGAGCTATGATTACGGTATTTACCATACCTCTCAAAAATTCCGTTCCGTACTTTTCGATAAGTAATATTATCCAATCAAAAGTCGTCATATATCAGTAAATCTTACTCCTCAGACGGTTGACGTTCAATTGCAGCGTCCATCATAGCGGTCTTAAGCTCGGTAGTTAACGAAGCTATAGCCTCGTTTACCTTTGCTGTCAACGAGCTGTTTTTACGAAGACCGACAGAGATTGATGATTCAGCAGGGTCACAGTTAAAGCCCTTGCCCTCTGCAAAGGATACGTAAGTAAACTCAGGGTTAGCGGCAACAGCCGATACAGCGCCCGGACGCTCGCATACGTAGCCGTGAATTGCTCCGCTCTTAAGCGAAAGAATAAGCGCAGAGAAATCTGCAAGTGCCTGTTGCTTATCTACGTTTGGAATTTGGTCGATTACGTTGTAGTGGAAGGTGTTAAGCTGACCGGTAATCTTTGCTCCCGAAAAATCGCTGAGCTCGTCTGCGTTTGCATACGCACCGTCCTTTTTAACAACCATTACAAGCTCGGAATCAAAATAGGTGTTTGAGAAGTCGATAGAAAGCTTTCTCTCCTCGGTTGGGCTCATACCTGCGATAATCATATCGATTTCGCCCGATTCAAGCGCGGGAATAAGTCCGTCCCACTCGATAGCCTTGATTTCAAGCGTTACGCCAAGATGAGCTGCGATAAGCTTTGCAATTTGCACGTCGTAGCCGTCTGCAAATTTACCGTTTGAAACCTTTGCGGTAAACTGCGTTTCTTCAGTGGTTGCCCAATTGTACGGAGCATACGCGCATTCCATACCAACGACGATAACGCCCTTTTCAGTAACGTTATCAAGGTCTTTTTTGCCGTCTGCTTTGTTACAGCCAACGCAGGCAAAAGCAACTAAAGCTGCTAAAATGAGAGTTAAAAGTTTTTTCATAAATTTTCTCCTTCTTTCGGATTGTAAATTTTGTAAACACTCGTCGCCAAATTGCAAATAAAAAACCTGCAATACGGCGCACGGCAATATTGCAGGCATAATATACCTAATATTACAATAGCGCTCCGCTTAGAACAAGCGACAGTCGTTAAGATATTCTCTTAACGCCCAACCGTTTAACAACCCAAATTGTCAACGATTTCGGCAAAGCACCCTTTCATTTAACCCTCGTTTGAGCGATTACGGACTAAAATACTGATGAGCTCTGCGCCTCTATCCGAAAATTTAAATTTTATGACAGTATAATACACTATATTATATTTTTTTGCAAGCGAATTACACTGCTTTTAATGATTTTTATCAATAATTTTAATAAATTTTTTAATTATTGCCCATATCAGCTTTTAAGCTAAAATATCAACAAAAAATCTTGATTAATCTTCTTCGTCAACGTAATTTCCGTAATTTTTAACGTTTTCAATAACCTTTTCTATTTTATTTAAAACGTCCTCTTTGCCTTGGCGGGTTTCAGAAGAGGTTGCGATAATATAGCTGTCGGGCACGGCAAAGCGCTTTGCTATATCCCTGATATTATTTTTAATCTGCATTTTTGAAAGCTTATCGGCTTTCGTTGCAATAAATGCAAAATCTATTGCACTTTGATGTAAAAAGTTTACCATAGTAACGTCGTCAGCCGTCGGCGGATGTCGAATATCCAAAAGAGAAAAGACGTATTGGGCGTTTGCTCTGTCCTCAAAAAACTGTTGCATAACCCTGCCCCACTTTTCCTTTTCAGCCTTAGAAACCTTTGCAAAGCCGTAGCCGGGCAAATCTGCTAAAATAAACTCTCCGAAATCAAAATAGTTTACAAGTCTCGTTCTACCCGGTGTGTCGGAAGTCTTTGCAAGCTTTTTTTGGTTGGCAAGCATATTGATAAGCGAGCTTTTACCAACGTTTGACTTGCCAACGACTGCAATAATCGGCTTATCGCTTCTTATAAACTGCGCCGGCGACGCAGCCGACGTTATAAATGTTGCATTTTTTATTA
>JAZNDO010000034.1:0-2595 GCA_045588105.1 Christensenellaceae bacterium
TATTACATTATATACTAAGATTTGAAATTTATCAAGCGTTATTCAACATTTTTTACTTGTTTTTTAAAAAATTTTTTAAATTTCAACCTATTGACCGATTTTTGACGATTTGAAAGCCGAATTTCAAACGCTCTTTTGCCATTTTCGCCTTTTTAAAAGGTAGGCTATAGGGCGATTTATCTACCTATCGCTTTTTCGATATCCCTCTCGCCGTCGTACCTTGCAAGCGCAGCCTCGTATTTTTTTGCCAAGCAGAACAAATATCTCTCCCTCTCTTCGTAGCCAAGCGACTCAAAATAGCTTTTATCCATCAATTTATCGAGGGCGTTGCTTGGTCTTGACCCCTCGCAGTCAAGCATAGCTTTTACCCTTTTATAAAACCTCTCGTCCTCCTCGCTTGCGCCTCGCACGCTTTTTATAACAAGCTTTTTAAAGTAGGTTTCGATGCCCGAGGGAGCAAGACCCTCCTCCTCCGCGGTTTTAACTCCGCTTTCCACCTCTTTTTTGTAATCCTCCCAAAACCTGCTCTTTAATCGCTTTTTAGCTTCCTTTGCTACGCTTTTTATACTTTTTAACCTTTGCATAACTATCCTCCGAATTTTTTTGCAATCAACCTTCGGAGAATAAAAAAATACACCCGAAAGCTTTTTCGGGTGTAAATCTTTTAATTTTGCTTAGAAAAGCTTAAGCCTTAGAAGATCTCTTTCTTGCAGCCTCAGCCTTTTTCTTACGTCTTACGGAAGGCTTCTCGTAATGCTCCTTCTTACGTAAATCGCCGATAATACCGTCTCTTGAGCACTTTCTCTTAAATCTTCTGAGCGCGTTATCCAAAGACTCGTTTTCTCCAACTCTTACAGTAGACATTTTCAACCCCCCTTTGCCCTTTGGCTTGTGATTATTGCTCGGTTATTATAGCAAACACGGATTGCCCGTGTCAAGCGTTTTAACGCATAAAAATTTTTTACGCGGGATTCCACTCCATCTTTTGACCTGACAATATATGTATATGAAGGTGAGGAACGGTTTGCCCAGCATCGTCGCCTTGGTTAATAACGAGCCTATAGCCCGACTTTAATTGCAAAGCATCCTCTAAAGTAGGTATAGTCTTGAGTATTCTGCCCACCAATTCGGCATCCTGCGCGGTCATCTCTGCCAAATATTTGAAATGAACCTTAGGTATCGCCAAAAAATGATTTTTCGCCTTTGGCGCAATATCTCTTATAATGATAAAGTCGTCGTTTTCGAACACTTTATCAACGTTAAACTCCCCACTGACAAATTTGCAAAATAAACAGCTTTCCATTTTTATTCTCCTTATAATATTTCGCCTTTAGCTCCGTCCTTAAACGAAGCCGTAAGCCGTACTTTTATGATTTTTTCCGCGCTGTCCGTATTCAGATAAACCTTTATGTAATTTTCGGTATATCCGACGGTAAAGCCCTCTTCCGAATCTTCGGCAATCATCTCGAACGTCTTGCCTAAATTCTTATTGATATAGCTTTCTTTTAATTGCTTTTTAAGATTTAAAATATCGGCCATCCTTGCGTCTTTTACGCTTGAGGGCAATTCCTTTAATTTTGCGCCCACCGTTCCCTCTCGCTTTGAGTATGGAAAGCAGTGAATATCGGCAAACCCAACCCTTTTGCAAAGGTCTATACTCTCTTTGAAGTCCTCTTCGGTTTCCGTTGAATATCCGACGATAACGTCGGTGGTTATAGCGCAGTCGGGAAAATGCTTTTTAATAAGCTCGCACTTTTCAAAATACTCCTCGCGAGTATACTTTCTGTTCATTGCTTTCAAAGTTGCGTCGGAGCCCGACTGAAGCGACAAATGAAAATGAGGAGCAAAATTATGAAGACTTTTCAGCGAGAGCAAAAGCTCCTCGGTAATTATTCCAACCTCCAAAGAGCCTAATCTTATACGGCATTTCACCGTGCGAAGTCGGTCTATAAGCCCTTTAAGCCCTATATTTTGATAATTATAGGCAGAGAGATTAATTCCGGTAATTACCGCCTCCAAGGGCGAAAGCTTTAAAATTTCTTCCACTACCCTATCCGGATTTCTCGACCTTGTTCGCCCTCTTAAATAAGGTATGATACAGTAGCTGCAAAAATTATTACATCCGTCCTGAACCTTTATATAAGCCCTCGTTTTATCGGGATTTTCGGGAAGATACCTTTCGTAATAATCCTTCTCCTCCCAAATAATCAAGCCCTCCCTTTCAAGATGCTCGATTATTTTTTCTTTGGAATTAGTACCCGTAACCAAGGTAACGCCCTCTTTCTTCAAAAAGTCCTCGGGGGCTTTTTGCGAGGCGCATCCGGTAATAATAATCTTCGCGTTCGCGTTAAACTTACGCGCCCTTGCTATTGTCTGACGAGATTTCTTTTCAGCCTCACTCGTAACGGCGCAGGTGTTAATTATATAAAGGTCAGCAAAGGAAAGCCTATCGCTTACCTCATAGCCAAGCTCTTTAAGCCCGGTCATAAGCGAGGCGCTCTCACAGGAATTGACCTTGCAGCCCAACGTAAAAACTACCGCTCTCATGCTTTTCTCATTGCGATAGAAGTCGGATCGTAGCCATGTCGTTCTGTG
>JAZNDO010000035.1:0-8089 GCA_045588105.1 Christensenellaceae bacterium
AAAAAGACTGGCGACAGAGCTTGATAATACCGTGTATCTTGACAAGGATACGCTGATTCCTCTTTCAAAGCAGATTTTTAAGGTTGCCGGGGAGCCGTATAACCGCAGCTCGGAGTTTTTTCAAAATAATATTCGCGACTATGAATACGAGGTTATCATAGACCTTGGACTCGAGGCGATAAAATATGCAGACAGCGTTATTATAAACGCTCCCTTTAGCAGAGAGGTCAGGGATAAGGATTTTATTTCTCAATTTAAAGATAGACTTTCCAAGCTTGGCGCAAAGCTTCTTGTGATATGGATTTCGGCAACTCCCGAGCTTTGCAAATTCCGTATGCTAAAACGCAACTCCGACAGGGATAAATGGAAAATAGGGCATTGGGACGAGTATATTAAGGGTGTGAATTTTGATGCTCCCGATTTGGATAAAGGTGAGCTTTTTATACATAAAAACTCAAACGACAAAGAGGCGGACGAGCATTTTGCAAGATTGCTTGAATTTATAAAAAACAATAAATAATCAACCTATACGAGGGTTTTTAACAAAAATGCTGCTAAACGAACAGTTTAGCAGCATTTTTGTTTTGCTTTGTTTAGTTGTATTTAACGTCTTTTAATAAAAGCGCGTTTGGCGGAAGAGTTAAGGCAGGGTTGTCTTGCCTTTGCTTTTTACCGTCAAGTAAATCATTTAGCTCGTCCAAGCTTAATTTGCCTTCGCCGACTTTAACTAATGCTCCTGCTAAAATTCTTACCATATTATATAAAAATCCGTCTCCGCAAATTTTGAAGACAAGGCGTTTGCCGTCTTGTATAAGCTCTGCGGAATAAACGGTCCTGACCGTTGAAATATCGTTTCTATCAACCGTTTTAAAGGCGATAAAATCATGCTTGCCCTCAATCAGCTTGCAGGCGAGTTGCATATCTGCTACGTTTACGTTAGAGGGCAGTCTGTGGCTTTTGGGGTTTAACAGAGGGAGAACGTGCTCCGATAGATAAAAGCTATACTCGTAAGTCTTTGATATTGCATTTTTTCTTGCGTGAAAGGTCAAATCAACCTCTTTTGAGGATATTGCCTGTATATCCTTTGGTAAAAACCTATTCAGCTTAAAGGGCACTCTTTCGGTTGGCAATTTCGTTTCTACCGAAAAGTCGAAAAAATAGCTTTCGGCAGATACTCCTGCGTCGGTACGGCTGCAGCCGTTGATTTTAGTTTCTTGCTCAAAAACCTTTTCAATGGCGTAAGAAAGCTTGCTTTCTATAGATACGCCGTTGGAAACGGCTTGAAAGCCCGAATAATTTTTGCCGTTAAATTGTATTTCTACTAAAAATTTTCTCATAGTGATTATAAAAAGAGGAATTGAAAGCTCAATTCCTCAAAACGTTTAACGTATTATTGCCTTTTGAGCAAAGATCTTTGCCGAGGCGAGTGATTTCTCGCATTGGTACTTTGTGGAGTATTTTGCGCTTTGTAAAATCGTGCGCTTAGAAGGCGATAAAACCTTAAAGAAATACTTGCCTTCCTTGTCGCTTACGACTACCGCGCTGTCAGAGCTTAGAGCAGCTTTAACGCTCTCTATACAGCCCTTAACGCCGTTTTCGCTTGAATAACTGCCGGTGGTGAGTAATACTCCTCCGTTTGATGCAACGAGCTTGGCAAGGAATTTGCCTTCTGCTTGCTCAATCGCCCATTTTCCGCTGTAGCTTGCTTTTGGTTCGGTGGGAGCAGGTTGGTTTTGCTCAGGCGTGCTCGGCTTAGTCTTTTTAACGAGCTTTGTAACCGGCTTCTGGAATTTGCTCTTCTTGTAAATCGGCGTAGCCGGAATGCCGTCGTTATAGTCCTTATAAGCAGGGTAAGCCTTCGGCTTTTCTTCGGCAATTTCATTTGCGCTCAAAACCTCGGCTTGCTTTCTCTCAACCGTTACGGCTGTCAATTCTTCGTTTTGCTCGGTATCATTTGCAGCAACCGTCTGCTCGGCATCGGAAATTGATTCCTCCGACTGTCCGACTGAATCTTCTCCGTGAGCATCCTCGCAATCTTCGGCTGTGTCTTGCGAACCTTCAAGCTCTGCTTGCTCCAAGCTGTCCGTAGATTCTATTTCTTCAGTTCGGTTTCCGTCGGCTTGAGATTGCCCGTCTGTCGCGCCCTCGGTGATTTCTATTTCAACAACGGGGGAGTCTTCCGTAGAAGCGCTCTCAGCCGCAGCATCGCCGTCTTCCGTAATTTCGGGGGCAACGGCCTCGTCAACGCCAAGCTCAACGACAGCCTCTGCCTTAGGTTGCTCCTCGTTGTCAAAAGCGATTGACGTTTCGCCTGTTATCGCGGCCTCGTCTAATATAGTTTCGTCATCAGCGTCTACGTTCAAATAATCTAAAAAGGCTTCTATAAAGACTACGTCTTCTTCGGGAAGGTTGTCAAAATCAACTACCTCTACCGTAGGCTCCTGATATTCGTGCTCTTCTATGGTTTCATCAATAACCGTTTTTAACTCGGGAACGGGATTGAAAACGATACCGCTGTCGATGTCTGCGATTATGATATTTACGTCGTCGGGCTTTTCGTTTGACCTTACAGCCGTAGCGACAGGGACGGGCGAGTAGTCTGCGGATTTGAGATTTTTAACTTTTACTTTCTGCTTTTGCAACGCCTTTACGTTTTCTACCGCAACGGACTTATCCTTTTCTGCCTTAAGACGCCTTTTATAAGCTTCCTCGTAGTTTGCCTTTGCAATTTTAAGGGCTTCCGCCGCTTGCTCCTCGGCTTCCTTATCTGCAAGCTTCTTTTTTCTCGCAAAGTCGTCGGTCATAGCCATTGCATCGGCAAGCGTGAGCTTGTGTCTGCCCGAATTTTCTGATTTTTCAATCTTCTTTTCGATTTCAAGCCTTTCAGCCTCCAAAGAGCTCTTTCTTTTGTTAAGCTCAGCGAGCTTATTATTCAGAGCGTTTTTCAGATTATTCAAATCGTTAGAATGCTGAAGCTTTCTTTGAGCAATTTCTCTTTCTTTTTGCGAAATCTCATCGCGGCAAGCATTTTTTTGCTCAATAATGTCGTTTATAAGCAGCTGAGTGCTTTCGGCTTTATCCTTTTTCCTTGACTTTAAAAGACCTTTGTTGTGCTTATATAAAGCGTCCTCCAAAATTTTCTGCTTTTCATCAAGGTCGCTGATTTTATGCTTTATACTCGCAACGAAAAGCTCGTCCTGCTCAAGCGAGCTTCTCTCTATCTCGTTAAGGTTGTAAATGTCCTCAACGCATTGTCTTTCAACGATTTTCATTTCAAGGTTAATAGCGCCTATATCCTCGGAAATCTGATACTTTCTTTGAAGGAGCGCCTCATACTCTTTTTGCCTTTTTAAAGATTTATTAAGCTTTTTCATCTTGCGCTTTGAAGGATTGAAGAGGGCAATCAAGAAGAAAAGAACAAGGGCAACCCCTAAAAAACCTACGATACCTAAGGTGACGTAAGCCATCGTTTCAGAGCCGACGTAAGCCGTTAAAAAGACAACTAAGCTGTTAATGAAATCTTTGATTTCAGTTAAAGTATTAGTTGCCGTGTTGAGTAAATTTTGTAAAAGCATGGAAAGCCCTCCAAACTATTGTGTTCATAGTAATATATTATAATAAAATCAGTTTAAAGTCAATCGAAAAATAGTGCTGACGGCGTTATTTTGATAAAAATTATTTGCTTTTTTCGCAAATTGTGATACAATATTATAAAGGCTTAAAAAAGGTTGAAAGGGATAAGCTGAATTACGCGCTCAGTCGGGTTAAAAAGAGGTGGCTAATGAGTAAAATTTATAAGGTGGCAATAATTGGCGGAGGATTTTCGGGGCTGGTTTCGGCAGAGAAGTTATCTTCGCTACTCGGCGGAGAAAGCGTGCTCGTTTTAGAAAGAAACGACAGGGTCGGCAAAAAAATTCTTGCTACCGGCAACGGAAGAGGTAATCTTTCAAATGAAGATATTTCTTGCGAAAATTACCACTCGATAACTCCGGCAGACGTCTCTTTTGCAATCGAAAAGTACGGCAATAAGTCGATTGTTGACTATTTTAACGGTTTAGGGATGGATATTTCCGGTGAGGACGGAAAGCTTTATCCTTCCTCGTTTCAAGCAAATTCTATACTTGATATGCTCAGATTTAGGCTTGACTACTTAAAAACGGACGTAAGAGTAAATCACAGGGTAGACTCCGTAGTCAAGTGCTCAAACGGATATAAAATCACCGCTGACGGAAAAATCTTCTTTTGCGAAAAGGTAATTTTCGCTTGCGGAGGCAAGGCGGGCAAGCAGTACGGAACAGACGGCTCAGCATACGCTTTATTACAAGGTTTAGGTCACAGCGTTACTCCGTTATATCCCTCTCTCGTACAGCTTAAGACAGACCAGTCTAAAATCAAAGGCTTAAAGGGGCTTAAAGCTCGAGTCAAGGCCTCTTTGATTGTTGACGGAAGAGAGATAAAAAACTTTTTGGGTGATATTCTTTTTACCGATTACGGTATCAGCGGAAACGCGATATTCTATCTTTCCGCGTATATTCCTCAGAATAAAAAATGTAAAGTAAACGTTGAGTTTTTGCCCGATAAAACGCAAGAGGAAATAGCAGAATTTTTAAAGCTTAAATTTAAAAAAGCCCATTATCTCGGAGTTGAGGACGCTCTTACGGGAGTTATAAATAAATTGATAGGAAGGGCAATCTTAAAGACCTGCGGTGATTTTAAGTCGGATGAAAGGGGAGCGGAAATTATAGCGCGAGCAATCAAGCGTTTTTCGTTGGACGTTGTGGGAACGCTCAGCTTTGATTACGCTCAGGTAACCAAGGGCGGCATTCCCTTTGCCGAAATAAATTCAACGACTATGGAAAGCAAAAAGAGCAAGGGAGTATACGTTGTAGGCGAAATGCTTGACGTTGACGGCGATTGCGGAGGGTACAATTTGCAATGGGCGTATTCAAGCGCTTCGGTTGCTTGCGACGGAGTTTTAAAAAATGAAAATAGATAATATTAAGCTCGGAGTAAGGCATACGCAGGACGATTTGTTCAGCGTTGCTCTTAAAAAAAGCGGTTTAAAGAGAAATAGCGTAAAAAGCTTCAGAATATTAAAAAAGTCTTTGGACGCAAGAGATAAAAGCGACGTAAAATACGTCTATTCGGTCGATATTTCGGACAGAGAGGAAAGGTACGGGGAAATAAAAATACCAACTGTCAATAATGGAAAAAGAGTCGGGATAATAGGCTTTGGTCCGTGCGGTATATTTTGCGCGCTTTACTTGGCGAGAGCAGGTTTTAAGCCTATCGTTTTTGAGAGAGGGAAAAGCGTAGAAGAAAGGCAAAAGTCGGTCAATAGGTTGATTAACAACCGTGTTTTAGATGAAAATTCCAATATTCAGTTTGGTGAAGGCGGCGCAGGGACGTTCTCTGACGGCAAGCTGAACACAGGGGTTTCAAGCCCGTTTATAAAGACCGTGCTTCGTGATTTCGTGCGCTTTGGCGCGCCCGAGGAAATAGAGTATTTATCGAAGCCGCATATCGGCAGCGACAATCTTCCCAACGTAGTTTCCGCAATGAGAAGAGAAATTATAAGGCTTGGCGGCGAGGTCAGGTTTAATTCAAAGGTTGACGACGCGGTTATATCAAACGGACGGGCCTGCGGCGTTAAAGTCAACGGAGATTTCGTTGAGGTCGATGAGCTCGTCATTGCCGTTGGGCACAGCGCGAGGGATACCTTTTATATGCTAAATCAAAAGGGCTTTCCGATGGAGAGAAAGGCGTTTGCTATCGGCGTCAGAATCGAGCATTTGAGGCGAGATATAAATTTGTGTCAGTACGGAAGCAAATACGCAGATATTCTGCCGTCTGCAGATTATTCGCTTTCGAGTAAAAAGGCAGGCCGCGGAGTATTTACCTTTTGTATGTGTCCGGGCGGTTTCGTAATGCCATCCGCATCCGAGGAGGGCGGAGTGGTAACGAACGGAATGAGTAACTATCTGCGTGACGGAGAAAATTCCAACAGCGCAGTTTTGTGTGAGATTTACCCAAGCGATTTTAAAGAGGGAATATTGGGCGGCGTTGAGCTTCAACGCGAAATCGAAAGGCTTGCTTTTAAGAGCGCAGGCAGTAATTATAATGCCCCCTCACAAACCTTCAAGGACTTTTGCGAGGGAAGCGTTAAATCACCCTTTACCACCGTAAAACCGACTTATAGCGTGGGATTTGAGAGAACAGACCTTAATAAAGTGCTTCCGAAATACGTGTCCGAAAGCTTAAAGATAGGAATTGACGATATGGGCAGAAGGCTCAAGTGCTTTAATTCTCCAAGCGCCGTTTTGACGGGTGTTGAAACGAGGTCCTCAAGTCCCGTAAGAGTTTTAAGGCAAGAGGACGGAACGTCGCCCGTCGCGTCTAACGTATATCCTGCCGGAGAGGGGTGCGGATACGCCGGCGGTATTATGAGCGCATCCGTAGACGGAATAAAAACGGCTTTTAAAATCGTTCAAAAATATACGGGCGTTGCCCCTTCTTTTGAAAAATAATAAAAATTGCAAGCGCCAAGCGGCTTTTTTAGTCGTTCGGCGCTTATTTTTTACAAAATTAATTTTTTAAGCTCCCCAAAAACTTTACAAAAAAATATTAATATAGTATAATACTCAGTATGTTAAACGTGAGAGTGTTTTTTCGCTCCACCGCAGGTGGGGTTGAATACAGAAAAATATATATCGGCAAAATGAAAACCGAAGGTGAAAAAACGGCGATTTTTTACGAGGAATCAGACGATAACGGTATTACGGAAACCGAAATAAATATCGTAGCAAGCGATTTCGTTACCGTTGAGAGAAAGGGGCAGTTTTCCAATTATCTTGAGTTTAAAGAAAACTATCTTTATTCGGGGCAATATTTGACTCCGTACGGTAAAATTTCGGTAGAGGCGTTTACGAGGTCGTTAAAGGTTGAGTGGGAAGACGAAATGCCTAAGATTTCAATCAAATACAAGTCCTCTCTTATGGGGGAGGCTTCCGAAAATGAATTTTCAATTAAAGTGAGGGAGATATAATGAGGATAACCTATTTTGGGCACGCGTGTTTTTTAATAGAGGGAAGCGGTTATTCGGTCGTTACCGACCCCTTTAAGGATATAGGATACGACCTCAAGCGAGTAAGCGCAGATTACTGCACGGTATCTCATTCGCATTTTGACCACGACAACGTTGAGGGCGTAGACGTAAAAGAGGTTGTAAGAGGACCTCATCCCAAATTTTTGGCAATCGATTCTTATCACGACGCCAATTTGGGCGCGCTTCGCGGAAAAAACACTATATTTAAATTTGAAATCGACGGCGTGAGGTTTTGCCATCTCGGTGACTTGGGCGAATATTTTTCTCAGGATTTGGCAGACGAAATCGGCGAGGTTGACGTCCTGTTTATTCCGATAGGGGGAAAATATACTATTGACAGCCACGAGGCGGTAAAATACGCAAACGCCATATCCGCTAAAATTACCGTGCCAATGCATTATTCAACTCCGCGCAGCAATATTGACGTCAGCGACGAAAAGGCTTTTTTAAAGCGCATGGCAGGTGTTGAGCGAGTAGAAAGCTCAATAGAAATTGACGGGTATTTGAAAGACGGCAAATGCGTGTTGGTTTTTGATACGAAGGATTTTTAAGAGGTTGTTATGAGCATTTATACCGAAGAGAATTTAACAAAAATGAGCGTGCATACCTTGAGGGTGATTTTACGCTCTGAATTTGGCGGAGTGCCCGGCATTTGCAATAAAAACGAGCTTATAAGTCAGATTTTGAGTATTCAGGGTGGGGCGGACGCGCCCGTGCGCAGCACCAAGGGAAGAAAGCCCCTTGGCGAGTTTATTACCCCTATCAATAATGAAATCGTATTGTACGACCCCGAGGCTGAAAAGGTAGAGGGTACGGTAAAGGGTATCGTCGAGCTGAACGAAAACGGCTACGCCTTTTTAAGAGTTAAGGGCGAGGACTGCAAGTACTTAAGCTATTTTATGCCTAAAAATCTCGTAAAAAAATACGGCTTGCGCAGCGGAGAGGAGGTTGAGGGTATTTCTCAGTATTCCGCAGAAATGGGGG
>JAZNDO010000036.1:0-20787 GCA_045588105.1 Christensenellaceae bacterium
CTATAAAAGAGCCGTTGAATATAGATAAATCGTACTGATTTTTATCGCTGTAGGTATTTACTCTCGGAGCAAGCTCAAAGAAATAAATATCCTCGCCCTGCGAGCCGTATTGGTCCTCTTCAACGATTCTCTTGCCGCTTATCCAGTCCATAATGGACTTAGCCTGAGCCTCGGTTGCTACTCCGTAGTAGATAGCCTCTAAGTTCCACATTACGTAGCCGTAATCGTACCACTTGTTTTCAGCCTCGCAGTATCCGCCTACGAATCTACCCGTCTTTTCGTTCCAATAACCGGTTTTATCTACGTCGTTAGTCGACTTTCTGAGAGCTGCCAAAACCTTGTCTGCTACAGCGTTAAGGCTTGACGCCGTGTAGGTATATTCGCTTACGCCGTGGTTGTACTGTCTGTCCGCAGTCTTTACCGTTGCCAAGCTCTTATCTACCGATACGCCGTTTTGCGCTAAAATATTTTCAAGATAAGCTAAGTCAACGAGCGCCTTATAAAAATAAACGTTAGACTCAAAGTCGTATTTGGTCATAAACGATACGTCCCAATAGCCGTTAGCCAAGGTCATTGCAGTGCGGTCCGAAGGGTCTAACGCCGTTTTATCCGCATCGTGACCTACCAAATACGATTGGTCGTTTAAGCACCTTTCCTCGTCATACATTTGCATGAAGAAGTTGACTGCCTTTCTTGCCTTGGTGATATTTTCCTTTAAATAGTTTAAATCACCGGTAAAATCGTAATCGTTTCTAAGCGCCGAAACGAATATCGAGTTGTTGTTGGTGTGTCTTGTATCAAAGCTTGAACGCGCATAGTTAAGAGCAAATCTACCGCTTAATTTTGCGCCCTCCTTTGCCTTTATCTCAACCTTAATTTGGCTTACGTACACGTCGCACTCTTTGTCAGATTTCCAAGCCTCCTCCGCGTACATAGGCAAGAAGATTAAGTGCTCGTAAGCAGGCGTATAATCGTAAGCTATAAACGCCTTTTCGTTTACCGAAACGCTTTGCCATTCCTTGGTTCTGTTGGTTGTATAATGAACGATTATATCCTCAATGCTGTCAGCATCCTCGGTATACATTCTGACGTCCAACTCCAAAAGAGGAGAATAGTAAGCGCAAGAGCTATCCTTATAAGGAGAGACGAATTCTATGCTGTCTACTCCGTTTACGTCGGTTTGCAGCAATCCGTTGTGAAGACCCATTGCGGTATCGTCGTACACGACGTCGTCAACCGTATAAGTGCCAGACCAAGGTCTTTCAAGCGACGAGCCGTTAAAATCCCAGCTCTTGCTTCCGTCTACGTTTGCCGACGTTGGGAACGGCCAACCCATTCTGTGCTCGCCGGAAACGGTCGTTGAGAAGTTTGGTCTTACCTCGTCACTCTCCTGCCATACGTAGCCGTAATCGTCAACGGGAATATTTGAAAGAATTTTTCTTATACCCTCTATTCTGTCCGTCGCGTAACCGTCTCTGCTGTTATGCCAGTAATAAGACATTGAGTTCCACTCCTGCCAGAAGAATTGAACTGCGTTTACACCTGCGGTTACGCTGTTGACCTTTTGGTCAAGACCGTCTTCTATAACGCCCGAGTGTCTTTTAAAATAGTCGTTCAAGAAGAAATTCAAGCTCTCGTCAGAGCTTTTGAAATATAAAAGCTCTTCGCTCTCTTTAGAATATTCATATTTGAGCGATTGTCCGATTTGGTTTCCCGACTGGCTTTCATCACCCTTATTACAACCTACGTTAAAGGTAAACGCTAAAGCTAAAACGCTCGCTGTTAAAATATTTCTTTTAGATTTTTTATTCATATTTTCTTTTCTCCTTTAACGTTACTACTGCCACGGCAACTAATAAAAGCATGCCAAGCGCAGGTAATTCTACGGAAGATTTACAGCCCTTCTTTTCTTCTGAGGACTGACTGTCCGTTTCGCTGGTGCCAAACTGACCTTGTCCCGCAACCGAATCCTCGTTTACGGTAAACTTAAACTCTTGACCTTCTCCGTAGGTTACCGTAAATACCGTTACGTTGCCGTCCGTTACGTGACTGATTTGATAGCCGTCAATTCCGTCAACCGCAACGCTTGAAGGACAAACGACCGTTTTTACGGTAACGCTGTCTCCGTTTGCGACCTCTTTGCCGTCGTAAAACACACGAATCGTGCTCGAAGCAACCTGCTCAACGAAAACGCCGTTTTTCAAAACGAACGTCTGCGTTTTTTGAACGCTGCAGTTTGTTAAAAACTTTAAGCCCTCTCTAATCTCGATAGTAATTCCGTTTCCGTTTTTAACCATCTCTGCAAGCGGAGCGTAAGACTTTTGACTGTGAGATTCAAAATGCACGTCAACGTATTCAAAGCCCGATTGACCGTAATGCGTTTGAATATTCGTAAGAGCCGTAGGCTCGTAGGCGTGCCATTCGCCTATTGTCTTGCCGTTAATCACGATATTATCCAAAAGCGAGGACTTAAATCCGTTTTTAACGAACACGTTTGACATACCCTTATCGTAAGCCAACGGATTTACAGACGCTAAATCGTTTTCTCTCCAACGCTCTATCTCGCAAGCGTGGTTATAATTTGAAGCGGTAATTTTTTTGTCAAAATGTATTTTAAAGTGCAGGTTATCGCTGCCTTTTACAAAATCGTAAGAAACGTCCATTACCTCAGTCTTTTGGTAATCGGTTTCTATTTCGCTGTCAACGAACTTCTCGGTTGCGTATATATGACAGGTGTACGATTTGTTAAGCACCGTTCCGTCAGGAAAAACGAGTCCCTTTACGACTCCCATGCTGTTGCTTGAATATCCGTTATCGGCATTTTTAATCTGAGCAACACCGCTGTACGACTTAGGTACGGTCACGCATATCTGGAAAATAGAGCCGATAGTAGACCATTGAGCCTTTGCCGTTTTACACTCTGCCAAAAGCTTTTTAACGGACGTTCCGTTAATTACGACCTTCGAGGTATCAAGCTTTACGCCCGTGTCTGCGCCGCTTCTGTTGAATCTGAAGGTTAAATCGTAAGAGTCTCCGTTCTCTACGATAATGAGAGAATCCTTGGTTACAAGCTCACTCGTATCGCGATTTGACACGTTAAACGAAATAAAGAATAGCTGGTCTCTTTCCAAATTACCGTTCGCATCGTATTGATGTTTGCCGTTTTTGTCAACGTAGGGCTCGCCGTCTTCATTGAATTTAAACACTATTTTTCTGAGCATTCCGTCCGAATCGGCATAAAGCGAAGTGTTTAAATTTGCAGTTGAAAACACACCGCCTTCAAGAGTAAAGGATTCAAGCGCAATACCGAGTGTGCCCTCGCTAATACCTTCGTCATTGTAAGCGTAAATAGTTCTCTTGTGATTTGAGTACATTCTCAAATTTAATTGATTAAATAAGCTTACGTCTATCGGATTAACAAACTCCAATACTGCCACGTAATCTTTTTGAGTGTTACCGCTTGATGCAAGAGCATATCCATCATAGAGTCCCCCGGCTACCTCAGGGGTTATAATGAAGAAGTCTGTAAAGGCGTAAAGAGGCACTGCGGGATGCTCCTTGTAGAGCGTATAATTGTTGAGGTAGAATGCGTTTTCGTCGCCGTTATATTCCTTTCCCTCTTGGTATCCCTCAAAATACTTTGTCCAAGTGCCGTTATGATTTATAAACTTAACGCCTTGAGTAATCTCTATGCAGGAGGTTGCTCTTGAGCCTACGCACGCCCTTGCCAAGGTAGGAAGCTGACAGCCCTCCAATATTTCAACGGACGTCACTTCACTTAAAACAGGCGTTTGGAAGCTGATTGCAAGAGTATCAACCCTTTCTCTCATGTTACCGACGAGAATATAAGGATTTTGCTCCTTGAACTCTGCAAGAGTAACTCCGTCGATTAAAATCTTTTGCTCAAAGTTATACTCGTCAAGATGCTTGTTGAGCGGAAAATTTGAAAGGTTGTTTTCGTTGAGGTCTACGGTAGAGAAATCATTTCTGCCCTCGTCCGCATTGACCCATTTGTAGTTTTGATTTTCTTCGCTCCACTCCTCAGCCGTCATATAATCCGTATTGCTCAAATGCATAACGAAGGAATAGTCGCCGACCAATTTTTCATTGTTAATTTTCGTTACGGTAGAACTAATAACGTTTGAAAATTCTTCCTGCGCACTCACCGTCATGCCCGTAAAAGCAAGCAAGGTGCTGACTGCCATAGCGAAAATCAATATTTTTTTCAATCTCTTCACTTTCCGTTATCTCCTTTATTTTCTGTAGTCGGTAAGCTCAACGAGTTTACCGCCCTCTAACCTGGATTTTTCTGCAGCGAGAGCAATATAGTGACTCTCTACCGAATGCTCAATAGAAGAGCTTGCGTTCAATTTATCGTCAAAGTAAATATTATAGAGGGTGTCTAACATTCTGTGGTCGCCACCGCCGTGTAAGCCCTCGCCCTGACCGCCGAGGTCGTCGACGAGCTCGCTTATCTTCCACGTAACAGGCTCTTCCATATATCTGCGAAGAGTCATTCTGTCCTCTATTTCGCAAACCTCAAGCTCGCCCTCGGTGCCGAAGAATCTGAAATCTCTTCCGCCTCTTGCCGTGAAGCCCTCCAATTTGAAGGTTGCGGTAACTCCGTTTTCAAATTGCATAATAACAGTTTGGTTATCCACGACGTTATTATCACAACTGAACACACATCTGCCGTATTTACTTTCTTTAAGCGAGGTTATAAGAGCCTCCTCCGTTACGGGAAGAACGTCCGTTACGAGTATATAAGGAATAACGTCCTGACGTCCGCCTCTCTTCCAATCCTCTAAATAAATGGTGTACGCGCTGAATTTACAGTCGCTTCTGTACTTACAGTCGATACATCTGTCAGCAGCGCCCTCGGGCTTGTTCTCGCTCTTAAAATATGCAAGCGAGCCCATTGATGAAACCGATTTGCATTTGTCGCCGATAAAATACTGTATAAGGTCAAGGTCGTGACAGCTCTTTGCCATTATCATGGGAGCAGTCTCCTCTCTGTTTCGCCAATTTCCTCTTACAAAGCTGTGCGCCTGATGCCAAAAGCATACGTTTTCAACCTGGTCCATAGCAATAAGTCTGCCGATAGCGCCTTCATCCAAAAGCCTTTTCATCTTATTTACCATAGTCGTGTAGCGAAGAACGTGACATACCATAACCATACGTTGCTTTTCCTTAGCCTTTTCAACGAGCATTTTAAGCTCGTCCGCATCGTCCGAAATAGGCTTTTCAAGTATAAGGTCATAGCCGAGGTCCAAGGCTCTTACGGCTTGACGTACGTGCAATCTGTCAAGCGTCGCAATCAAAAGCACGTCGCTGCGTTTTTGGGTAAAGAACTCGTCCTCGTCTAAAAATCTGTCCTCTTCGCAAACCTCAAAGGTCTCTCCGTACTTTTTAAGACGGAATTCGTTAGGCTCGCAAAGACTGACTATTTTAAATCTGTCTTTAGATGCGTGGATATACCTTCCGTAAGCCTCGCCGCCGCGAGCGCCAACACCTAAGATTGAAATTGTAATAATTTTTTTGTCCATTATTTTCCTCCGTATTCTTTCCCGCGTTATACGTCAAATTTCAATACCGAAAGGGCTTTTACCGTAATTCTTTCGCCCTTAAATTCAATAACCTTATCTTCCTCGTTGAAATTTATGAAAAGCTGTATCCTCTCTCCGTCGTATTCGTAAGAAGAGGTTAAAACCTCCTCGGTGGTATAAGACCTGCCGTACAAGCTGTTCATAAAGGTTATTTCACCCGTTTTATAAGGCAACGGCTTTACCATATTGCCGTAGCAGGTGAATTTTAAATTTTGCAAATAAATCTCTCTTGCGTTTTTGATAAACCTACAAACGCTCTCTTCGTTTGGAAGGTCGTCCAAATCCTTCTGTCCCCAATAAGAAAGCAGAACACCCTTTGGACTTAAAACGACGGTTGGCATATCGCCTGCAGAGAAGGAATACGCAAGCCTGTACAAAAAGCTGTCGCCGCCGAAAAGACTGCACACCTGATTTCCCATAAAATTATGTAAAAACTCGTGGTAAATATACGCGTAAAGTGGGACTGCTTTACCTGCAAAATGA
The DNA here is from genome assembly GCA_045588105.1 of Christensenellaceae bacterium. Lineage (GTDB taxonomy): Bacteria > Bacillota > Clostridia > Christensenellales > Borkfalkiaceae > UBA10281. The sequence continues at coordinate 6,090 of JAZNDO010000036.1, forward strand.
GTCAGCTCAAATCTGTTGTCAGAAAAGAGAAGGTTAGGTAAAAACGCCTCGCTCGAAGCCGATTCGCAGCCCAATAAGGTATCCCCTGCCCTTTGATTCCACTCGTTTAAAAGCTTTTGCATTTCGGTCGTCATCCAAGGTCCTACGCAAGGTGGATGATTATGCTCGTTCGAATAGCAGAAATACTGACCTCCACCGTGATTCTGGTCTAATATCTGTACGTAATCAAGCTTTTTCTCAAAGAGAGGGTTGTACGCCTCGTCTAAAATTTCTCTGCCCTTATCGGAGGCTATGCAAATGTCGTAGCCAACCCTCTGTCCCGTGCAGATTTCGCTGTGAAGCACCTTTCCGTCCCTGCCCGTGCAAAACGCCTTGAAGGTCTCTTTATCCTTTAAAATCTCCTTACAGTCGTAGGAAGGAAGCACGTTGCTTTGCTCGGTATACGAAAAGCCCGAGCAGTAAACGCCCAAAAGATGCCCCTTTTCCTTTAACGCGTAGAAAAATTTATCAAACTCCTCTTCGCCGCCGAAGGGGGGATACACGTAAGGAGGAGCCCAGGGAGCAGTACCCTCCCAATGCATCAAAAGCACCATGATTTTAGCCCCCGTTTGCTCGGCAAGCTTATCGACGTAAGGCATCGCGTTTATATATGGGAAAAGCTCGTTTGGAGTCATTTCGTCCATATCGTGATAACCCCTTACGGGATAGGTTAAAATCAACGGAAAATCGTAATACCAATCGGGCAAGCTCTTGTTATCTCTGACCTTTTTCAGCCCTATCGGCAAATGCTCGTAAAACCATTTTTTATATATATCCGCGCAGTCGTACCAATCTCCGTCAAAAAACTCGCAGACCATATCGTAATCAATTGAAAAATCCTCGCCGTAGCCCTTTCCCGAATAAAGTCTTATTTCTATTTTTATATTCTTTTGCTCGTCGACGGCGTAGTAATCAATAGCCTTTAAGCCCCTTACCTCGTCGTGAGCGCCGATATAAAGCCCCTTACCCTCAAACAAATAAGCAATAAACTGCGACTGTACCATGTTTGGGAACATTCCGTAAGCGCCCTGCGACGGATATTGAGGGTCAAAATGCTGCAGGTGACAGGGCGCCGCACGCAGGTCGCTGTTTTCGACCAAAACCCCCTCGTTATAGGGTAAAAGCACCTTTCCGATACCACCGTTTTTTATACACGGCTTAAACACAAAGGGCAAAATCTCTACGTGCTCAACGATTTTATCCGTATTGTTTTCAACCCAAAAACGCAGATTTACACCCTTTTTCGTAGGAGAAAGCTTAAGCGTAAGACTAATATCCTCGCCAAACTCGGCAAACGTTACAGCATCGTCGTCCTCGCATACTACGCTTTTTGCCTGAGCCGAAGAAATATCGCGGAAATTGCCACTCCTATCGGTAAGCCTTACCGTAAATATCGGCGTCTGCTTTGCGCATATTTCGACACCTTTGTAACAGACGGAGTCAATTAATCCTTTATGCAAATCCAATTTGATACGACCGTCTCGTACGTTGATTATCATATCTCTTCCCCTTTCGACCGCTTTGTTTTTATCTGTTAAAATAAGCTTCTTTCGTCGAAGACGAAAGAAAGGCTAGCCTTTCATTTTTTATCCACATTATTATTTTATCGTATAAATAACGCAAAATCAATACGTATCTTAAAATAAGTGGTTTAAGTGGTACGAAAAATACTTGACTTTATTATATAAAAATATTAAAATTGGTTTGAGGTGAGATTATGAACGTACAAAGACCGTATAAGCAAGTATTGGAGTTTTTGAAAGAAACCATTGCTCAACATGAAAACCAACCCAACCACAAATTACCGAGCGAAAGAATGCTTGCAATCAAGTTTAACGCAAGCCGTCGCTCGGTGCGCATTGCTTACGACAAGCTTATAGAAAAAAATCTCGTTGCGAAAATACACGGCAAGGGATATTTTACGTTAGAGAAAAAGTACGACAGTCCTTCCACACAAAGCGTCAAGGAAATCCACCTCATAATACCCTCTATAAAGGCGTCGTTTTCTCACTCAATTCTACTTGGTATAGCAGACTTTTGCGAGGAAAACTCCTTAGAATTAGTTATCAAGTTAACCAAAAACACCCCGTCAATCGAATCTAAATATATAAATAACGCGCTCAAATCGGAAGCAAAGGGAATTATTCTCTTCCCCGTTGATAACGAGCTTAAGAATACAGATATAGTTAAGCTTTCGGAAAGGCGTTATCCGTTTACGATAATAGACAGATATTTCAAAAATATAAACGCATCCTTCGTTTCAACGGACAACTACAATATGATGTTTAACGCCATGAAGTTTCTTCACTCCAAAAACTACAAGGACGTAATATATCTTACCAACCACGAATCGCTGGCAACCACGGTTGAGGACCGTCTTAACGGCTTTATAGACGGCTACAAAAAATTTTACGGCAAAGACCCGGGCGACTCGCTTTTAATGATAGAAAACTTCTTTCCGGAGAACATTTACGACGCTATAGACGGATATTTAGACAGTCATCCCCTCCCTCAGCTGATAATTGCGCCCGGCGCGCAGCACATAGCCGACTCTATAGAGTTTGCGTTAAACAGAAGAAAAACTCCCCCCTCAGAGCTTAAAAGCTTGAGATACATGTTTATAGACGAAAATATAAACGAAAATTCTATTGACCGATTAAAACCCTATATCATACAGCAAAGGTCTTACGAAATCGGTTACGAATCCGCAAAGCTTTTATACAATCAAATCTACGGCGACCTTCGTACGGAGAGCAAGCTCTTCCCCGCCGATATTTACGACTACTCGAAAAGAACCAAGCGATTTAAGGTATAATCTTATCAAAAGTCCACCAATAAGTCGATTATTAAAGAATTTTAAAAGGCTATATTACACAAAAACAGCCGTTGAGACGAAAGTTCTCAACGGCTGTTTTATTTTACTGAATTTTAAACGCTATAATTGATAAAGGCTCTATAACGACGGATTTCACTCCCTTTTGACAGCGCGTCATTCGGTCGTCAAAATACAAATCTCGCTCTTTATCCAATATTATCTCTATGGGATAAAGATTGTAATTTGCCAAAAATTGCATTTTTTCGTCGTTATTCTCATAAGCCGAGGTTATTACTGAATCTACCGTCAAATACGTTTTTCCGTCTTCCAACAAAAACCTCTCTTTGGGGCATTCTATCCTTACCGGCTTAACCATCTTGCCCAAATGCAAAAATTTCCTTCCTGCGTTATTACGCCATCCGTTTAATTTTGCTATAAATTTTAACGCAATTTCTCCGTCAACGTGCTTATCAACGGGGCTTACGTAATCACACCACGAGTGTAAAAGGATATCTTTACCGCCCAAAACCACGGTAAGCATATCTCCTGCCAAAAAGGAATACGCCAAGCGATATGTAAAATTGTTATCCTTCTTTTCCAGCATCGAACAAATTTGATTACCCATAAAATTGTTTACGTATTCGTGGAAAAGATACGAATAAATAGGGATTGGCTCTCCCAAATAATAATTAAGCTCAAACCTATTGTCACTAAACTGCAATTTACTTAAAAAAGGCTCCGACGCACCCGACTCACAGCCAAAAACAACCGCTTTTTTATCAATTCTTTCCAAAAGCTCGTTGGTTTGCTCCTGTTGCCACTTACCGGGCGCAGGCGTATGTCCGTGCTTGTCGCTATAGCAAAAATAGGAGTTTCCTCCGTGATTTTGGTCAAGCGCTTGCAAATAATCGACGCCACTTGCGCAAATTTTTTCAAATTCCCGCTTTAAAATCTGCTTTGCCCCTTCCGTTGACGGACATAAATCAAGTCCTTCCCTTTGAGCAGTACAAATCACGCTGCTTAACGAGCCGTCCGAATCTGAGCAAGCAATCTCTCCGATACCAAGACTTTCAAAATCCTTTTCCTTACAATAATCGCTTACGAGGTTGCTTTTATATGTCCAGCCCATACCGCTGCAGTACAGACCTACAAGCATATCCTTTTTATGCGCTTTGTCGACAAAGAGTCTAAATTCCTCTTCGCCGCCATATGGCGGCCAGCTGTAAGGCGGAGCCCAAGGTGCGGTCCCCTCCCATTGCATCAAAAGAGCCATTACCTTACTTTCAGCCTTTTGGGATATCTCTTCTAAAATGGGGAGGGCGTTTTCATAAGGATACAGTCCGTTTTCCAAAACGTCGCTGTCGGTTTTGCCTCTGAGTGGATAAGCGACAATCAAGGGCGACTGTCCGTACCATTTTGGCAAGCATCCGTTTTCGCTTATTTTTACCAATCCCAAAGGCAGGTTTTCATTAAACCACTCGCCGTAAATATCGGTAGCTGAGTACCAATCGCCTTCATAGCCCGAAAGCACGGTATCGAAGGGCATAACGTAATTCTGCCCATAGCCGACGTCGCAAAAGGTCCTCGCAAATATTTTAATACCACCCTCAAAATAGCAAAAATCTATATGCTTGGTTGTCCTCTCTCTGTCGTGCATACCCAAATATATTCCGCCTCCGTCTGCGCCGTAAGCGATAAATTGAGCGAAAACCATATTGGGAAATATTGAATAAGTGTTTTTACTGGGGTAATCCGGCTCAGAAAATTTAAAAGGCATGCTTTCTCTGTACGCCATATTTTTAACCAAGCAACCCTCGTTGTACGGATAAATAATTTCACCGATGCCGCCCTCGCCAGCCAGCTTATCGCCAACGAGAAACGGGCAAAGCTCTATCCACTCGAAAAGGCAGTCGGTTTTGTTAGTTAAATTAGCCCTTAAAAGCAATCTTTCGCCATTGCTTTTGATAATAATTTCTGCATCAAAGCAAGCGCAGGTGTATTTCGTAACCGCGTTTGAATAAGAGACGAAGGAGCATTGGTCTGCAGATATTACTAAGGCTTTTCCTTCTTTATTTCTCATCTTAACGGAAAATAAAGGGGCGCCGCCGAAGGTTATAACCCTTCCGTTACGTGAAATCTCCGCTACGACTCCTCTAAGGAAATCTACGGTTACCCTCACTCCGCTTTTAAAATAAAAATCTTGCATGATTAAAGTTTAATTTTAAGAGTAACTATTTCAAACGGCTTAACCACGAAGGATACCTCACCGTCAGAAACCTCCAAGGACTCAAGCTCCTTTTCGTTTAAATCGCAAAGATATATTTCTTTTGCAAACGGTATGCTAAGCTTAGCAGTCTTTCTCTCTTTATAAGCCTCGAACGCGCGGACAACGATACCGTCACCCTGCTCTGAAATTTTTACTGTTTCTATGATAAACCCGTCTATATAACTGTTAACGAGCGAAAACGCACTGCTTAAGCTACCGTCTTCATTTCCCTCAACAAGCGTAGAAAGCATGGGTCTGTTTAAAACGTACGCGTTTTCAACAACTCTGCCTTTGGTATAATTACCCTTGTGAGGTAAGAGCGAATACGTAAACTTCGGCACTTTATCGCTTGCTCCCTCAAAAGGAAATCTTCCGGACTTAACAAGCGTCATAGAAAGTCTTCCGTCACTAACGCCAAATCCGTATTTCCCATCGTTTAAAAGGGCTACGCCGTAGTTGTTTTCGGATACGTCAACCCATTTTTGTCCTGCAGACTCGTATCTTGCGCTATCCCAACTGGTGTTGTCGTGAAGGGCGCGCTCAACGTGTCCGAACTGAACGTCGTATAGGGCTTTAGCAGTCATTACGTCAAACGGGAAGTGAGCCTTTAAAAGCTGACTGTGCTCTTTCCAATCAATATCAGTTTCAAAATCAATGCGCTCAATTCCGTCTTCATACAGATAAACCTTTTGAACAACGGTAGATTTACCGTAACGCCTTATGATTTTAAAGCCGCTTCTATCCCCTTCGTATACGGGAGTAAATTGCGCGCTATCCGTAAATCTCCATTTGTTTTGTCTGTAATACGGAGCAATCTCCCAATTGTCGTATTGATAAGGGATATCTTGATAAGCAACCATTTCATTGATTAACATGCCTTGAGGACAAATCTCTCTTTGCTCTGTCTTATCGAAAAGCGAGATTATATTACCGCACTTGTCAAACGCCAATTTATAGCGATTGTTTTCAAGAGTATTTTCGCCCACCTTTACGCCGTTTTTGCAGTCGCCAAACGACACAATTTTATATCCGAAGGCAGGAATATCCTTAGCTATATGCGCTTTATCGCCAATTTTCACAATACCATTGGCAACAAATCCGTTAGGATTGAACACCAAAGCTCCGCCGTTTGATTTTACGTTTTTACCGATAAAATCAAGCGTGTCTCCTATAACCGAGGAGGTGTCGGCAAATATCTCCTTAAACTGCTCCGCGCTGTCTTTATAAACGTCGCCAATCGACGAGCCCGGAAGAATATCGTGGAATTGGTTTAAAAGCAACAGTCTCCAATCCTTATCAAGCATAGCCTTCGGGTATTCTTTTTTTGCCAAAAGCACACCCAAAACACCCATAAGCTCTGCGTTTAAAAGCGCAAACTCTCCCTTTCGGTTATTCATTTTAACCTCGGGGACACTGGTCAGCGTTCCTCTGTGATATTCAAAATAAAGCTCGCCGTTCCAAACAGGCTTTCTGTCCAATTCCAAAGCGTTCTTTTCAAAGCTGCTCTTTATCCCGGCAACCGTTTTTTCTAACGGCTCTATTTTAGTCTTCGGAATACCCGGAAGCCCGAATTGAAGTCTTCTTTCCTGTTCAACGTCTTCCCTTGTAGGTCCGCCGCCGCCGTCACCCCAGCCATAGCTCATTATTACGTTATTCGTATAATCCTTTTGCTGAAATCTGTTCCACGTGCCTAACACGTACATAGGATTAATCGGCGCAGTATACGTCGTATAAGTTTGGTCAAACACACCGTTTCTCGGGTCGCAATCACAGGTTGACAATAAGTATGCGAAAACCTCGCTCCCGTCAATACCTTGCCATTTAAACACGTCATACGGCATGCGGTTAGTATCGTTCCATCCGATTTTGGCTGTTATAAAGGTGCTGAGACCGCTTTTTTTCATTATTTGAGGCAACGATGCGCTATAACCGAAAACGTCGGGAAGCCAAATCGTATCGCAATCCTTATTGAATTCTTCTTTAAAGAATCTTTTTCCGTAGGCGATTTGTCTGACCAAGCTTTCGCCACTCGTCAGATTGCAGTCCGCCTCTACCCACATTGCGCCGTCAACCTCCCATCTGCCCTCTAAAATCCTTTGCTTAACTCTTTCATAAAGCTTGGGATTTCTCTCCTTTAAAAAGGCAAAAAGCTGAGGCTGGGACATAAAGAATCTGTATTCGGGATACTCATCCATAAGCTTTAAAACGGTTGCAAAGCTTCTTTCAACCTTTTGCTTAGTTTGATAAAGATTCCATAGCCAAGCGACGTCTATATGGGTATGAGCAATCATACTTACCGTATTGTCGCTACCGCATACGCCGTTATAATAATTATCCTTTAAAAACTCAACGGTTTTTTCCACTGAATTATAGAAATCTTTTGAGTATATTTCTCTTAAATCTAACAGATTAAGCGCTTTTTCCAACACGCTTGACGCCTTTACGTAGTCGTTACTTTTTTTATCAAGCAATTTAAGGGCTTGATATGGCACGAACAAATCGTAATACAGCCCTTCTATTCTCCCGTCTATGTATCTGATAGAAAAATCCAAAGGCAAATACCTGTCAAACGAGTGAGTGTAAAAAAGCAAATATACCTCGTACTCACCCTTATCAAGTAATACGTCGCCGTGATTTATATCTATACCTTGAAGCAACTCTCCGTTAGCGTAAAATAGGCCCTGAGGTCTGATAGTAGATGAATTGCGGCTGATATCTATATGCGTATCTGCAATAAAATAACCCTTTTGATACTCGTTCTCAGGCTTAATTTCAAGCTTTGCTTTAAACCATAAATACTTTTCTTGCTCGAAAATTGTATACGGCGCATCAAAAGATTTCCACTCGGTATAATCGGTTGGCAAGGTTTTTTTATCCTTTACCTCATCCGTGTATACGACGGGCAAAAATTCTTGCTTTACTATTCGGCAATCTCTCAATTTATTTATTACAGTTATAAGTCTTTCTTCTACGTTAGGTATTATCACAGCTGCTTACCTCTAATAAAATTTTAAAACGTCGCAGTAGCTCAATATTCGAGCTACTGCGATTTGTACTATTATGCTATATAGGTTGAGTAGATTGCGGAAATTTGCCAACCGCTTGCTCCCGCTCCGGTGGTTACGTTTACAAACCAATTTCCACTATTACCTTGAGCGATAATTTCCGGAGTGATTACAACCTTCGTCCACTCGCCGGCTTTTAAAAGGGTTACGTGGTCGCCTTGAGGATTCCACCCGTTCATTTCACCGGTAAACGATAAGCTTACGTCGGTAGCGTTAGGATTGTAAATCCAGAAATATAATGCGTTGTGACCGCTTAAAACTGCTCCGCTGAGAGCGTTTTCATTAAATGCACCCATATCGGTACCGCTTGCCCAACCCTGTGTAAAATTATAAACCACTCCGTATTCGTTTGTCAAGCCGCTGTTTACAAAATTTCCGAAGGTTAAGCCTGTTGCGGTGTCGGGGCTTATCGGAGCAGCCTTTGCGACTATATCCGCAACCTCGATTACAACGCCGTTCTGATTGGTTCTGACACCTAAAGACCACTCGTTTTTAAAGATTCCCGTCGATACGTCAACTGCTTTACAAATCCAATTTCCGTCGTTTACCCAGAAGCCGTCCATGCTCCAGGTATTCATCCAATCAGCGCCCCAACCGTCGTTTACAATGCCGTCTGAAAGGTAAATGTCACAAGACGCCCCAACAACTCTTAACCATATATAAACGGTAGTATACTTACTCATGTCGGGGAAGCCGCTGAATACTATAGAAGCTCTGCCCTCTGCTTCAGAGGTCGCCGTAAACACGTTGCCGTATAAGTCGTCAACTCTCGTAGATGCCGTACCTCCAACCGTTGCGGTATAATTGGGTACGTACGCCGGAACAACGTCAGCATTTAAAAGAGAAGGTGTAAATACCGATTCATAACCGCTGATATCTTCAAGCAAGCCCTCTAATTTTGAATAATTTTCAACTTGAGCCTGTTCGTCGCTCGGCAATTCGTCGTAAGCCTTTTTAGCGTTCAAAATTCTGCTTACGAAGAAGGTATGGTCAGGCATAGTTACGTTATCGGGTAGAACGGCAATCTGAGCCATAACCTCGTCTGCAGTAACCTTTTCACGCTCTTCCCATTTAGCAACGAGGGTAATATCCTCGCCGATAGCCGTATCAAAATCGAACTCTTCGCCATCTAAATACCAACCGAGGAATATATAATCAACCTCGTCGCTTGAAGCCTTTTGCGGGTCGGCAGGTCTATTTAACTTCTTGCCCAAAATCACCTCAACAGACTCAATCTCATCTCCGCCGTCGGTATCAAACGCAACGGTTGCGTAAGGCATATATTCGTAAGAAATTTCCCCCTCACATCTACTCATCGCAAAGGCTGCGCTATGACCGTTCGCGGTATATAAATTAACGTTTTCTAAAATAGTGTCGTTAATTTCGTTTGCAAGCTTAAAGCCAAGCGAATCTTCGCTGAACGATATTGAAACACCGGATAACGTTGCGTTTCTGATAGCGAAAGCGAGGACGTAAGTCGAGTTTTCTTGAGTTACCTCAACCGGTACGGTTACGTTTGTAAGGCTTACGTCTTTAATAACTGCGCCGTAGCCTATTGCTCCAAATAAACCGTGCGAGTAGCCGGGCACGGTAAGATTGCTGATAGTATATCCCTGTCCGTCAAGGGTTCCGCAGAAGCCTATACCGGCTTCAAAGGCAGGACATGAATTATCTATTATAAATTCACTTGCATCAATATCTCCGCCTAAGACGTAATATCCACCTTTCGCTTCGCCCCCAGTTTCTGCAAATGCCGCACCTTTGTAGGTAAGAAGGTCTAAATCCTCAGCGTTTGTGATAATTTTATCTGCGCATCTTGACGTGATAGAAACGTCACAAGTAATTCCTTCAATTTCAAGGGTTACAATTAAAGTGAGCTTAGGAGGATTGTGCTGCTCGTATTTATCAAGACTAAAGCTATATACAAGGCCTTCGTTTTCGCCTTCGATATCGGTTAATTCACCGTCTTTAACCTGCTTAATATCCACAACGCTGTAATTAGCCGTACCAACCACGAGCGCAGAAAGGTCGATTGACGTATTTTCGCTATCTACGTAAACCTGTTGATTTGTCAAAGCGTAGAAATTCTTTTTATCCTCGCACGCACAAACAAATTCACACTTGTCAGACGAATCGTCTACAACTAAACCGTAGCTATGCTCAACGGTTACGGCAGCGAACACCTCTGCGCCGTTGATTCCTTCCGTTTCCTCAACGAAAACCCTTGCGGTATACTCGTTTCCTGCAACAAAATCACTTGGAGAAACTAACGCTTGGTCATCGTAATATTCAACGAGTATTGGGAGCGATGAAATGCTTGAAACCGCCTCTATAACGGGAGCTGCGCCACAGGTCGTAGCGTAAGATTCCTCTACGCCCGTTATCTGAACGGATTGCTTTTCTACAGTAACGCTTACCTCAATATCCAAATCCATATATTTTACCGTTACCTTTGTATCTCCAAACGCAAAGGAAACGGCATTTTCCGTTTGATACTCAAAGCTAAGCTGGCTGTTATCAACGATTTTTCCCTCGCAAGATTGACACTTTAAGGTTAAAACCATACCCGTTGGGTCAAACGCGTCGCCAACCTTATATACCAATTTCGTTGGATTTGAAGCAACCGTCATATAAACCTCTTGAGCGTGAGTGTTATAATCGTACTCACCGTCTATAGAGGTTATTGGATTTTTTAATAAATCAAAAAGATTGTGACAGCTTGAGCATTCGTAATGCGCTATTTTACCCTTGACTGTGCAATTGCCTGCTACCTCTGCTTTAAGCTGATAGCTGTGAGCTGCGCTTAAGGTAGGAATAGCCTGAATAACTGTTTTATTTGCATTAAAGATAAGATTACAGCCCGAACAGGTATAATACTCTTCGTTTCCGTCCTCTTGACAGGTTGGTGCAACCGCATCGTGCTTTACGTAAGCGTGAGTATGCGCAGACTCTACGCTTTGACTGTTCGATACCGATTCGCTCGCTTGAACAGACTCACTACTGCTAACGCTTTCATCTTCGTTTCCGCAAGCAAAAAAGCAAGCTAAGCAAATTACAGACAAAATGATTAAAATGATTTTTTTCATCCTTTTCTCCTATTTATATAAATTTATTATTTGTTGCGTTTATTATCAATCCTCAGGCAGCATCGGTGGCAGGTATCCGTTAACAACCTTCCACTCTGCAACGAGTGTGATATTATCCGTTACTACGTCGTTTTCAAAATCCCACTCTCTGCCTTGATACAGCCAACGGACGAATTCGTATTCGGCGTCCTTTGAAGACTTCACTGGGTCTTCGGGCTTAGTGATTTTTCCTCCCTCCTCAACGGTCACGCTTTTGACCTCGCTACCGCCGTCCGTATCAAAGTATACGGTATAATATACGGGTGAAGGAACACTCTCCTTTTGACTTTCGGATTGGCTTTCCTTTTGACTTTCGGACTGACTTTCCGTTTGCGCTTGGCTATCCGATTGAGCCTCACTACCTGGTTGGCTCTCTTTTACGCTCTCTGACTCCTTTTTGCTTTGACTTGCAGAGTCAACGCCTTGCGTTTGAGACTGCGATTCAGAGGTCTTTTGGCTTGTAGAAGAGCTTTCATCCCCTCCTCCGCAAGCTACAACGCAAAAAACCAAAATAAACGTAATTACTAAAATTAAATATCTTTTCATTTTCACCTCAATCAAGCGTTTTGTAAAACGTTTCCGTCCTTATCCTTAAAGGTAAAGCCGTCGGGATATTCTACGACTTGACCGTTACCGTATGCAAACGGCGGAATTTCACCCTCATCTGCAACTATAACCGTTATATTAGAATAGCTTGATTTTTTCTCCGAACCGTAAGGCAGGTCAGCGGTATAGTTATATTCAGTAAGGAAACATACTCCCGAAACTTTAGAAATATCCAAGGTTACGTCAGTAAAGGTGCTGTCAAAGCTCTTTTCGTGGAACAAAAGACCGCTGTTGCCGCTTACGCCTCCTTCAAGGCTTACGTATTCCGCAAACTCCACGCAAACGTTTTCTACGGTAGTATTATAAACGCTATTTGCAAACAGCGCAACGTAAGCTCCGTTTCCGTCCGAGGCTTTGAGCCTTACTCCCTCGAATTTAACGTTTTTGATATTTGCAAACGAAAGTGTGCCGAATAAACCGTTTTTGCTTACCGTAAGATTTTTTACCGTATAATTTCTTCCGTCAAACGTTCCGCCAAAGCCTCTTGAATTTTCCCAATAGGTACCCGAATCCTCTAAGACGAGACCCTGACAGTCGATATCGTTTACAAGAACGAATTTGCCGGTAATAACGCCGTCGTAGCAGCCTGGGTTGCCGTAGGAGGAAACGGTATAATCTCTACGGACGTAATGCAAATCCTCAGCAGTTGCTATTACCTTCGTTACGGTTTCGCAAACAAGCTTATAAAGCTTGTCCCTTGCAACGGCAATAACGGTGGTCCTACCCTCTACGCTTTGCTCAAAGGAAACAGCCTCTAACCTCTCGTTTACGTAATATAAAACGTCGCCTTCCACAAGATTGCCAAGCTCTGCCAAATATACTCTGTTTACGGTTAAATCATAAAAAGCAGTAGTTTCAGCTGAGGTCAAATCAACTAAGCTTGCAACGTCTAACCCTTCAATTGTAAATGTAAACGAATCGCTTTTACTTTGATTAAACATTGACGTTGCGATAACGGTTACGCTTTGTCCGACAGCTGCGCCCTCGCTTACCGAAGCAATACCGCCCTTTACCGAAATTCCGTCGCATTCAACGGCTATATTAACGTATTTGTTATCAAGAGCAAACCTGTACTGTGTGCCGACCATCAAACAAGCTACCTTTTCGGTAAAGCTTACGTCTTTATCCTTTATTTCGTTATAAACGACCTTTGATATAGGAGCGCCGTTTTCAACAAGCCAGATTTCTTCATCAAATTTACTAAACCTCGCTTGAGCGTTGGCGTCTTCTACGAATTCAATAACCGAGCCGAAGGTCATAGTCGCGTTTGATTTTGCCCTGAGCTCCTCGTTTGCGCCTATCACGAAAACGTTTTTGACGGTTACGTATTCAATGCCCACTATTTTTATGGAAGAATTGGTTGCAATTTCCGTTTCGGTCACGTCTATGATACAGTTTGAAACGTTTGCCGTTGGTGTGGGCTCTTTAAAGCCGAAAAACGACGACGTGTGAGTGTTTATAGAGCCGTCGCCCTCATACTTTTGCACGCCCTTTCCAAGCGACTTGTATTGAATATAAATATTCTCTACCGTTCCGCCGCCTGCGCCGCATACGAGCGACGAGTTTGCACCGACGCTTGCGTTTGTAAACGATATGTTTTTTATTACGCCGCTTACGTGAAGAACGCCTACTATAGAAGCCATTTGATTTCCGTTATTAATCTCAATGCCATCTATCTTGCATCCCTTTCCGTCGATTACGCCCTTGAATCCATACAGCGAGCCCAAGTACCATCTGCCTTCAACGCTCGCCCACAGCGAATCCATATCAGCCAACTTTGAATTGAATAATCCGTTATACTCAATATCGTTGCCTAAAACGAAATATCCGTCCCAAATAGCAGGATTCTCAGAGCAAGCCTTTGATATGCTCGCCATATTATCAAAATCAGCCTTGGTCCTTATTATCTTAGTGTATATATCCGCTGTAAAAACGTAGCTTGCCAAATTCGTTTCAATTGACATCAAACGGTTTTCTCCCAGCTCTGCCGAGCTTGTTGGAAGAGCAGCCTTATCTAAATTAATTAACTTATCCTGCGAATTGTACGTGCCGACGTTTTTGCCGTTATAAACGACTCCTCTCGCATTTCCCATTACAGTTGAAGAAACACTTAAAGCTTTAAGGCCTTCAACCTCCACGGTAAAATGCTCGTCCATCTCTATTGTAGGTCTATATACCTCTACGGTAATTTTAACCGTATAGGATTTCCCCTCTACCTCGCAAGAGCCGATTACGGCAGTAACACCCTCTTGCTTTGATGTCCAAACATTTCCGTCGACAGTTATAATACCGTCACTTTCGGCAGTCCAGGTAATTGCGCTTGAAGGCACGATTTGATTATTTTTATACGCCGTTACTATAGGCACTATGCTCGTTTCGTCCGTCTCGCTCGCCTTAAGCGTTGCCAATCTAACGAAATATCCCTCGTTGGAAAAGCCTACGTTGTCGCTCACGGTAAGGGTAACGTCACCCGTTTGCTTTACGGTAACGGGCACTTTTTTATAATAGATATGACCTTCATGCTCCAAATAAGCAACGAGGGTTACCTCGCCTACAGCCTTAGCCGTTATTTTTACAGAATTTTCAATCTGCTCTATTTCGATAACGCCTTGCTGAGAATCACCTTCAACAGCCCAAGTAAATGTCGCATTTTCAAGATTGCTTGATAAAGCCGCCAAAGTAAACGTATCGCCTACGCCAAGCGTAACCGAGCTTTGGTTTATTGAAATTTCGGGAACAATCTCCTCATAAATCGACGAAGCCACCGATTCGGACTGTGAAG
>JAZNDO010000037.1:0-4538 GCA_045588105.1 Christensenellaceae bacterium
ACCACCACACAGAGAATGGCGGTTTTAAGAAATCAAGCTTCTAATCTTTTATGGTATGGCAGGATTGAAACTACTTTAGGAAGAGCCAAAGAACTCAGACCGTACGTAGAGAAGATTATCACTCTTGCTATAAACACTTTTGAGGACGTAGTAGAAACTACCGTTACCACTAAAGACAAGAAGGGTAAAGAAGTTGTAAGCAAAATTTATAAAGACGGAGCTAAAAAGCTTGCTGCAAGAAGAAAGATTATTAGCCTTACTTACGATATTCAAGAGCAAAGAGGTAAGGAGACTATGGCTGAATTCAAGGCAAGAACCGAGGGCGTTCAACACCCACTTATCGAAAAGATTTTCGATGAAATCGCTCCTAAGTACGCTCAAAGAGCAGAAGAGCTTGGTCAAAGAGGTGGATACACCAGAATTTACAAGCTTGGCGAAAGACGCGGTGACGCAGCTCCAGTAGCTATTATTGAGCTCGTTTAATTTTGAGAGGTTATTTACGGCGCAATACAGCGTTTCTGTAAGACAATTTTCGAATAGGATGACCAATAAGGTCTATCCTATCCGCAAATTACTTACGAGCCTTGTCTTGCTTGCAACTAACCACTCAAAAACAAGTGATAAATTACACCCCGATAACATCGGGGTGTTTTTATTTTTGGCTCTATCACAACTCGTGACTGATATTTAAAGGTTTATCTACTTCGCAATACTAGTCTTTTTACGGCTTTTTGCAATTCCGATTACCAACAAGGTAATTCCCTTGCAAAAATCTCGCAAAAATCCCGTCTTGCTCGTATCTAACCCTTTAAATTTAATCAGTCATACGTTGTGACATAGCCTTATTTTTAAAGGTTATCTAAAACGCATACTTCGTTACTGCGTCGCAAATAAAAAATTAAAAGGTCTTGACAAAAATCTATTTATAGAATATTATATTTATATAAATTAACGCAACACGGCGTATAAAGTGAAATAATTCAAGCTTGAGGCTAATAAAATTTACTAGAAAAGCATCAAAAATCCCCAAAGGAGGTGCGTTATGAAAAATAAAGAGCCGGATAAAAACATTTATAAAACCCTGCTTATAATAACCGTCTTAATTTTCTTTACTTATGCTTTATTGACTTTTAGCGTGAGCGCCAGCCCCAATTTGTTCATCTTTGGTGTTATGATTCAAATACTTTGGATGCAATTTGGTGTTTTGTTAGCTACTGTAATTTTGCTTATAATCTTGTATTATGGAGCATTAAAAGGTAAGGTTTTAGCTATTCCTAAAAGGGTAAACAAATATCCCGTTATAAGAATATTTTTAATCTCATTGTTTGTAAGCGTATTCGTTGCGTTAGGTTTTTATTTTACCTATCATTTCTTTCAGCTCGTGTCTACTTTAGGTAGTAAGGCAATAGTAACGGCGTTAGGATATTGCATACTGTTTATAGGGGGCTTGTCTTTGATAGCTCTTCACGTTTTTCTTTTTGTTTTTATAAATTTAACGATTGCTTGGTTTATTGCAAAAAGACAAAACAGAAAGCAGGGAGAGGAAGAGTCTGAAGAAATGAAGAATTTGTAGAAAAACTCTTTTGGTAAGCAAATTATATAAAATTAATAAAAAGTTAAACAAAAAAGGGGCGATTTTTACCGTTGTAACGGCAATTCCCCTTGTTCTTTACGCTCAAAAATGCAAAAAGTGGCGATAATCGACTTATAGGGGCACTTTTTTATTTTTTACGGTAAAAACGCCTTCAAAAACGCTTAAAATTTAGCAAAATTATTGCTGAAAATCATATAAAAATCACCAAATTGAAAGCGTAAATTCCTAAGAAAAAATCTAAAATTTTGCCTTTCCCTAAGGGGAAAGAAATTTTGAGGAAAATTTAAAAAATTTACGCAAATTCATTGAAAAATATTAATTAATATGTTATTATATTAATATATATCCATTATGGGCAAGTATTTTAGTTGTCCAATAAAATTTTCAAGGAGTACGGCTATGTCAAAAAGCATTAGCAAGAAAATTTTATTATTTCTGCTTGTGACTGCGGTGTCGCTATGCTTTGCCATATGCAATCTGACCTTTGATAAAGTAAAGGCAGATGACGGCGGCAATAAGTTTACAGTCAGCGACACGGTAGTGGACAGCTCTACTGACTATTCGGTTGTTCAAGCCCGCGTAGACGAGATACTCGCAGGGATAGAATTTTACGACAATCTTCTTCCTGCAAACGTCGTCTTAAACGACGAGGGCGACGAGGTGCTCGACACTTTATTGACCGCTATTGAGGATTTCTTCAATTACGGCGAATATGAAAAGGTATCGGGCTACCTGTACGGTAATTACGGCTTGAACGGACTTCTCGGTATGTATGAAACGGCGTACGGCTTCTACGTAAATTACGTTGTCGTCGACGAGCAAACGGGATATACCGAGGTCGG
Source organism: Christensenellaceae bacterium (assembly GCA_045588105.1). Classification (GTDB taxonomy): domain Bacteria; phylum Bacillota; class Clostridia; order Christensenellales; family Borkfalkiaceae; genus UBA10281. The sequence goes on from JAZNDO010000037.1 coordinate 2,437, forward strand.
TAAGGAAAACGAGTTTGTCTTAAGCGTTGATAAGGTTCTCGTTACAAACGCTACCGAGTATCTTAACAAGTTTAAGGCGAGCAGTCAGGCGCTTAGCGAGGGTGTTGAAGCACCGAGCTATTTAGAAGCTTGGGTAACTGCGTTTGATAACGATACCCAAAAGGGTTTAGCTCACGCAAAGGCTCTTCAAGAGGAGTTATCGGAGATTCGCGAGCAAACCGACAAGCGACTTGATTACGTTCATTCGTATTATTTCAGCGACAAGTTCGGTAAGGATTACGCAAACGAAGCCGTATATGAAAGCGACAGCGACGTATCTGAAGCAAAGCTTAACGAGGTAAAGGCCGAGGTTGCAAGAGTTTTCGGTGAAGAGAGTGATTTTGCTAAGGCTAAGGCGGATATAGCTGCCGAGCTTGCTGATTACGAAGCGCTCTTTACTAACTTGAAAACAGCGCTTGCAAGAGCATACGACAGTATATACGCGAGCGCAAATCTGAGCAGCGAGGACGCGAAGGCTACCGACGAGCTTTTAACCGAGTGCGAGGATGCGTTCAAGAGCTTTGAGGCTTTAGGTACTATCCCCGGCTACGTAAAGGGCGCGGACGGTAAGTATAAAGAGGTTGAAATCAATCTCAAGTCGGGTAATCCGGTAGGTCAGGATAACAGCAGCTTAGGTGATTTAAAGGTTGCTTTAAATCTTATGAACGAATACAGGTCTTTGGTAAAGAGAGCTGTTGAAGAGACTGAGGCTGTAATAGAAAAGGATTACGGCGTATCTGCGGAAAAGGTTACGAGTACATACGTAAATTACGCGAAGGGTCTTGCCGACTGTCTTACCGGATATTTCGGTAAGCTTACTCCCGAGGGTGAGCAATCTCCCGAAACTAACGGCTACAGAGCAAATCAATACTCGTACGTTAACGTTGACGGAGAAACTGTAGACGTCGTTTACGGCAGCGATATCGTTCAAGCATTTAAGGACAGTCCTTTCTGCGACGGTGCGCTCGTAATAATTGAGCACGGCGTATCCAATACGAGCAAGGCTTTAGACGCTTTCAAATTAAAGAGCAGCGTTGTTGGTGAGGTTAAAAACGGAAAGAACGAGCTCGTTTACGTTATAACGCTTACGTGTGTTGACGACGAAGGCAACGAGGTAAACTATTTCAACTCTGACGCAGAGCTTCACGTAAGGGATGGCGCAACTCCTTCAATAGAGAGAAACCTCTACCTTATTTTGAAGGGTGACAGAGTTAAGGAAGCTACTGCAGGTCTTAACGACAGCAGCATGGAAAGCTACTTAAAGGACAGAGTTTTAAATAATTATTTCACTTTCATAATTAAATCTTCCGTTATAAAGGACGGAAAGAAAAACGTTTTAGAGTTTGACGCGCCTATAAGCGTTGAGATAAAGATAGAATTCAAAAACGCAGAAGAGTTTAAAAAGGTAAAGGATAAAACCTGTGCGTTAAGCTACAGTCACACGAAAATCGACGCGGTATATAGTGACATAGAAAAAGACGGCGATAGAGATATCGTATGGGGAGATTCAACAATGACATTGAAGATTTCAGATTTTGTAAACCAAGCTCAATTAGCATTAGCGACTGAGGGAGAGGTTCCTCTTGACTTTGTTAAGATTGCAGCAATAAGCTTCTTCGGACTTATCGCAGGCATGTTCCTCGTATGGTTCCTTATCGTATTTATCAGATTCCTTATCAGAAACAAGAAATACAAGATTGTATTTAACGCACGCGGCGGTAAGTTCAACTCTTGCATTAAAGTTAAATTACACGAGAAATTCAACCATCCTGCTCCTCCTGTAAGAAAGGGCTACAAGTTCCTCGGTTGGTTTGAGGATTCAAAGTGCACGGTAAGATTTGCAATGTCAGAGCTTTCTAAGAGGGGTAACGTTAAGGTTTACGCTAAGTGGATTTCTGACGAAGAGTACGAGCAGCTTAACGAAAAATTCGAATACGCTCTCGTTGCTAACGGCGCAGGTCCTATCTTAATTGATACTCCTACTGTAGCCGTTAAGAAGGAATCTCCTGTAGACAAGATGGAGATAGAAAAGCTCAGCTACGAGGCTAAGAAGGCTGAAGAGG
>JAZNDO010000038.1:0-3230 GCA_045588105.1 Christensenellaceae bacterium
CGTAGTGGTTAAAGACGGAAGAAATCTTTCGGGACACGAAACCCATCCGTTCTTTATCTCAAAAGGCACAGTAATTTAATTTGGAGGTTTTATGGCAACTACTAAGTCTGCAGCGACTAAGAAAACTACGGCGAAATCTAAGGTAAAGGTAGAAATCGTTCCTAAAAAATCAATACTTTTCGTTGCGTCTGAGGCAAATCCCTTTGCAGGAACCGGCGGATTGGCAGACGTTATCGGCTCCCTTCCAAAGGCGCTTGCAAAAAACGGATGCTTTGACGTAAGAGTGGCAATTCCTCTCTACGCAAGCGTCGATTACGCTTGGAGAGAAAGATTTACCTTTTTAGGTAATTTTAACGTTCCGCTTGCTTGGAGAAATCAATATTGCGGAGTTTATTCGTATAAGTACGAGGGTGTTACCTTCTATTTTATAGATAACGAATTTTATTTTAAGCGTAAGGGCTTGTACGGACACGGCGACGACGGCGAGAGATTTGCATTTTTCTCTAAGGCTGTTTTAGAGATGATGAAATATTTGGACTATTATCCCGACCTTATGCACAGTCACGACTGGCAGTCCGCGCTCAGCGTTATTTATCTTAAAACACTTTTTGCGGGTCAATACGGCTTTGACGGTATCAGAGCTCTTTTTACGATTCATAATATAGAATACCAAGGTAAATTCGGCTTTGACGTTTTAGGCGACGTGTTCGGTCTTGGCGACGACGTAAGGGATATAGTCGAATACGACGGCTGCGTAAATTTAATGAAGGGAGCAATTCAGGTTGCCGAAAAGTTTTCTACTGTAAGTAGAACTTATGCGACTGAAATCAAAAACGCCTTCTTTGCGCACGGGCTTCAGGATATAATCGCTGAAAACGAGTTTAAGATGACCGGTATTTTAAACGGTATAGACCAAGACGTATACAGCGCGTCAAAGGATACTAAGCTGTTTGCAAATTATACTGCAACAAAACCCGAAAATAAGGCTATATGTAAGGCGGAGCTTCAAAAAATGCTCAGCCTTCCCGAAAGAGAGGACGTCCCTGTTATTTCCATAATTACAAGACTCGTTTCTCAAAAGGGCTTAGACCTTATCAAGGCTGTTTTTGAGGATTTGCTAAGCGAAGACGTGCAGGTAGTTATTTTAGGTACGGGCGATAGCGAATACGAGGACTATTTCAAATTCGTATCAAGCCGTTACGAGGCTAAATGCAGAACGATAATTGCTTATAATAAGGATTTGGCAAGCAAGATTTATTCGGGCTCGGATATCTTCCTTATGCCTTCCAAGCACGAGCCTTGCGGTCTTTCGCAAATGATTGCCTGCAAATACGGCACGGTGCCTGTAGTTAGGTCAACCGGCGGCTTAGCCGACAGCATTGACGCTTTTAACGACGGTGAAAGAAAGAGCGGTAACGGCTTTAAATTCTACACCTACAATGCTCACGAAATGCTTTACGTTGTAAAAGACGCCATTTACACCTTCGGCGATAAAAAGCAATGGTTAAAGCTTGTAAAAAGCGCAATGAAGACTGATTTTTCTTGGAAAAAATCAGCTTTGGAATATGAAAAATTATACAACGATATTTTGATGTGACAGGAGTTATTAATGAGCACGATTGAGGAAATTACCCCAAAGGAAACAAAAGACGCTATTTGCGGAAAATTATCGAGATATTTCGGTATTGAGCTTAAAGACGCAACTAAAGAGCAAATTTACAAGGCGGTAGTAATGACCGTAAGAGATATATTACTTGAAAAGCGCAACAACTATCACTATAAAATGAAGGCTGCAAAGGGCAAGAGAGTATATTATCTTTGCATGGAATTTTTGCTTGGCAGGTCTTTAAAAAATAACGTCTACAACCTTGGCATTGAAGAGCAAATCAACAAGGCTTTAAAGTCAAGAGGTATTAAGTTAGAGGATTTATACGAATTAGAGCCCGACGCAGGTCTCGGCAACGGCGGTCTCGGCAGACTTGCCGCTTGCTTTATGGACGCTTTGGCGTCCGGAAATTATCCTGCTATGGGTTATTCTATACGCTACGAGTACGGTCTTTTTAAACAAAAGATCGTTGAAGGTTGGCAGACTGAACTTCCCGATATATGGCTTCCGGGCGGTGAGGTTTGGCTTACCCAAAGAGCCGATATGGCAGTCAGAGTTAAGTTCAACGGTAAAATTTTAGAGGATTGGACGGAAAACGGAGTTAAAATCCGCCACGTTGACTGCAAAGAGATTGAGGCTATGCCTTACGATATGATGATATCGGGTAAAAACTCAGAGGCTGTTTCGGTGCTCAGGCTTTGGGCAGCTAAAAGCGTTAGAAATTTTGATATGAAGTCCTTCTCAGAGGGTGATTATTTCCTTTGTATGCAAGAGGATAACGAGGCTGAGCTTATTTCTAAGGTTCTTTACCCATCGGATAACCACTCAGAGGGTAAGTCCTTAAGACTTAATCAGCAATATTTCCTCGTTTCCGCATCTCTTCAAAATATTTTAAACGAGCATTTAAGAAGATACGGCGACTTGAGAACTCTTCCCGACAGGGCGGCTATTCATATTAACGATACCCACCCTGCGCTTTGTATTCCCGAGCTTATGCGACTTCTTATGGATGAGCACGGCTTTGGCTGGGACGAGGCTTGGGATATCGTAGTCAAAACGGTAGCGTATACTAACCATACGGTACTCAGCGAGGCGTTGGAAAAGTGGAGCGAGGACCTCGTTTCAAGTAAATTGCCGAGAATTTATATGATTATAAAGGAAATAAACCAGAGATTTTGCGCCGATATGTGGAATTTATTCCCGGGCGATTGGAGCAAAATCGAAAGGATGTCTATACTTTCTCACGGTCAGGTCAGAATGGCAAACCTCTCGGTTGTCGGCTCGCACAGCGTAAACGGCGTATCGGCTCTTCACAGCGATATTATCAAAAACAGTATTTTCAAGGATTTCCACGACGCATATCCCGATAGATTTACTAACGTCACGAACGGTATTGCGTACAGAAGATGGCTTTGTCAGTCGAATAAGGAGCTTACCTCGCTTATTTCAGACTGCATTGGCGACGGTTTTGTGACTGACGCGTCCTTGCTTGCTCAATTTAAAAAGTTTGAAGACGACGAGAGCGTTTTAAAACGTCTTGCCGAAATCAAGAGGATTAAAAAAGGTCAGCTCGTTGACCTTCTCCATAAAAAAGAGGGTATTTTAGTCAGTCCCGATTCGCTTT
>JAZNDO010000039.1:0-2424 GCA_045588105.1 Christensenellaceae bacterium
TACTAAAAACAAGGTAATTTTTCAAGCGTTTAAAATGTAAATTTTAAGAATATTAGACGGTCAAATTTTACATACTAATGCAAATGAAAAAATTCTTAAAATTTACAGCGTATATTTTAGCCGTATTTTTAGTCTTGGCTATTTTAACAGTTACTTTAATTTCCGCTTTTTTAAGCAACGTAAATTTAGACCTTAATAAGCTTAAAAGACGTGAGTCTGCGGTTACGGTATGCTATGCCGACGGCTCGCCAATGAGATTAAGCTGTAATGAAAGCTACGTTGATGGCGAGTCTATTCCAAAGCACGTCAAGGACGCGCTCGTGGCTATTGAGGATAAACGCTTTTATAAACACAAGGGAATTGACGTTAAAAGCGTGTTTAGGGCTTTGGGGAATAATGTTTTTACCAAAAATTCAAAGCAGGGCGGCTCAACGATAACACAGCAATTGGTGAAGAATACTTATCTTAGCGGAGAAAAAACGCTCAGCAGAAAAATAAAGGAAATGAAGCTTGCTATAGAGCTTGAGAAAAAATTGGATAAGCAATCAATTCTTGAATGCTATCTAAATACCGTTTACTTTGGCGAAGGAGCTTACGGCATAGCTTCTGCCTCAAAGAGATTTTTCAACAAAAGCGCCAAGGACTTGACCGTTGAGGAGGGGGCAACTCTCATTGCTTGTTTGAAGGCTCCGTCGATATACAGCCCTTATAAGAATATACAAAAATCAACCGATAGAAGGAATTTGATTTTAAAAGAAATGTACAGTCAGGGATATATAAACGAAAAGCAATACAAAACTGCAAAAAATACTGAAATTATCTTAAAATTTGAAAGTAATTATGAAACTGAAAATATACTTTACGATGAGATTTTAAAACAATGCTGCGAGCTGATTAAGGTATATGAGCCAAGCAGCTTGAACGGATTTAAAATATATACGAGCATTGAAAAAGATTTTGATAAAAAGCTTATTAATTTTTGCAATTACGGTTTGGACTGCGACGTTTCGGTTATTGTTTCGGACAACCGAGAGGGGCGGATAATAGGATATTACTCTACGGTAGGCAATATTAAAAGATGCCCTGCCTCTACCGCTAAGCCATGGCTTGTTTACGCGCCTGCAATTGAAGAGGATTTGATTTGCCCCGCTACAAAAATTTTAGATGAAAAGACAAGCTTCGACGGATATACCCCATCTAACTATAATGATAAATATTACGGATACGTAAGCGTAAAGGATTGCCTTGTAAAAAGCTTAAACGTGCCGTCTGTTAAAATTTGTAACATGTTGGGAAGCAAAAAAACGAGATATTATGCGGAAAATTTGGGTATAGAATATACTAACGACGATTTATCCGTCGCATTAGGCAATTTATCAGGCGGAATATCTCTTCAAAATCTTGTCGACGCGTACAGCGTTTTTTCTAACGGCGGATACTTTAAGTCTTCTTCATTTATTGATAAAATAGAGAATTCAAAGGGTAAATCAGTATATAAAAATATATCGGTAAACAAAAAAGTTTTTAGTGATTCAACCGTATTTTTGATAAACGACGCCTTATCGGCGTGTTCAAAATACGGTACGGCAGATAAGCTGAAGGGGTTTGATTTCGAGGTGTGCGCTAAGACCGGCACAAACGGAAACGAAAACGGTAACTTAGACGCATACTGTATTGCATATACCTCTTCGCATACCGTAGCGGTGTGGATTGGCAAGGCAGACGGAAGCTATATGGACAACTCTATAACAGGAGGAAATTATCCGACTCAAATTGTAAAAGGTGTTTTAGGCTGTCTTTATGAAAGCAGCGCGCCAAAGGACTTTGAGCCCCCAAGCAGCGTAAAAAGCGTTTTTATAGATAAAGACTTTTACGATAAGGACTGTAAAATATATTTGAGCGACGGCAATGAAAAAGACGGTGTAAAATTTTGGTTTAAAAGCGATTTTAAAATTGAAAATTTGCCGAAAAAACAAATTGAGCCAATCATAAAAAGTTATAAAATCACTTGTAATTACTGCGATATTCAAATTGATTGCGAAATTGACAAGGATGTTTTATATAAGATTTACGACAGCGACGGAAATGAGCTTTTCGATTCAAAGAACGGAGGAAAATTTAACTATACCGCGCCAAAAAACGGCGAATACTCCTTTATATTACAGCCCTACGTATTAAGAGAAAACGAGATAGTTTTAGGAGAGAAAATAAAATTGCCCTCCGTTTTAGTGGAAGGCAAAAGCAATATATTAGATTCCGAGTGGTGGGAGGATTAAATCCCACCACTTATTTTAGTACGTTTTTTAAGGCTTAGTTTTAAAGGTAAAGCACTTCAACGTCAGATAAAGCCTCTTCGATTAAGGCTTCAACGTCCAATCTTGCTTCTTCTTTTAAAATTCTTTCCATCTTAGGCTTGATTGCAGG
>JAZNDO010000040.1:0-9589 GCA_045588105.1 Christensenellaceae bacterium
ATCAATTTCCTTTAACCTTTCTAATGCGTTCTCGCCAAAATTAATTTTTGTCTTTATATCAAAGCTTTTCATAATTATTTCCTTAACCAAGTACGTGGTAACAGTGTTAACAAGATAGGATAAATCTCAAGCCTGCCAAGCAGCATTGCAAACGTAAGAACTGTCTTAGTAAAAACCGTATAAGAGCAAAAGTTTAAAGCAGGTCCAACATCCGCAAACCCCGGACCTACGTTATTAAAACAGGTTACAACGGCGGATAAATTTGTTTCTAAGCTAAACGGCTCGAAAGAAATGAGAAGGAATAAAAATAGTAAGCACGCAGCGTAAACGGTTAAATAACTCATTACTCCTCTTACCGTTTCCTCGTCAACCCTTTTGCCGTTTGATTTTATGACGCTTGCCGTTCTCGGATGAAGCACCCTTTTAAACTCGCGGCCTACGCTCTTTCCAAGCAAAACAACCCTTGAGACCTTAAATCCGCCTGCAGTTGAGCCGGCGCAAGCGCCTATAAGCATAAGTATAAACAAAACGCTCTTTGAAAGGCTTGGCCATAAATCAAAGTTTGCGGTTGAAAATCCCGTCGTTGAAATGATTGAGGTTACTTGGAAGGCTGACAGTCTCAGTGCCTCTGCAAAGCCGCTGCACGATTCAATTATGTTTGCGGTAATTATTGCTATTGACACGACGACTATGGCAAAGTACGCCCGAAGCTCTCCGCTTTTGAAAACGTCCTTGATTTTTCCAAGCAAAATCAAATAAAAAAGATTAAAGTTTATACCGAATATAAACATAAAAACCACGATAACCCATTGACTGTACGCGCTGTATCCTGTAATACTACTGCTTTTTACTCCAAAACCGCCCGTACCCGCCGTACCAAACGCGTGAAGCAGACTTTCAAATAAATTCATATCTCCGCACACGAGGAAAACAACTAAAACCAAAGTTAAAACGACGTAGATTAAATACAGTATCTTAGCCGTATCTCTCGCTCTCGGCACTAACTTATCAACGGTAGGACCCGGCATTTCTGCTCTTAGTATATGTATAGACCTATCGTTATTCTTACTCGTTACTGCCATTACGAATACGAGAACACCCATACCTCCTATCCAATGCGTAAAGCTTCGCCAAAACAAAATGCCGTGGCTTAGAGCCTCCACTCTGGGAAGAATAGACGCACCGGTCGTTGTAAATCCGCTTACCGTTTCAAAAAGCGCGTCGGTAAAGCAAGGAATCTCGCCGCTGATTATAAACGGCAAGCACCCTATTAAAGACATAACCATCCACGCAAGCGAAACGATTATAAGGCCTTCCTTTGAAAAGATTATAGTATCCTTTGGCGTAAAGCAAAGCCTTGACAGCAGATACACGCCCAACGCTATACCTACCGTTATCGCAAAGCTTATTGCAACCCACCACTCCGAATATATAAGCGCGGTAACAAGCGGCAAGAAAAGGAGCATCGCCTCGATTAAAACTACCTTTCCTACCGTGTAAAAAATCATTTTATAATTCATAATGAGAATTTATCTTCCTTCAATTATTTCCGTGAGAGAATAAAGAGATTTTCCCTTCGCTATTACTATTACTTTGTCGTTTACGCTTATGCTGTCGTCGCCACCGGGGATAAACGACTCGCTTCCCCTTATAATTCCTGCGATAAGCACGTCCTTTTTCAAGGTCATCCTTTTAAGCGGAATTTGGGTATACTCAAAATCGGGCATAACGATAAATTCCAACGCCTCTGCCCCGCCGTCTAAAAGGCTGTATAGCGATTCAACCTTACTGTCTACGGTAGCGTTTAACGCCCTTGCGTATCTTACGAGAATATCCGCTATGATATTTTTTGAGGAAACTATACAGTCAAGCCCAAGCTTTTCGGAAATAAGCGAAAGCTCGCTTCTGTTTACCTTTGAAATGACCTTCGGCACGCCGTGACTCATAGCGTAGAAGGATATAAGAATATTCTCCTCGTCGCTACCCGTAAGAGCGACCAAGGCGTCCGTCGTACCAATACCCTCTTCCAAAAGTGTTTCCTGCGACATACCGTCGCCGCAAATAACGTCGACGCTGCTTGGAAGACTCTCGCAAAGCTCCTCGCATCTATCCTTATTCTTTTCGATAATTTTAACGGAGGTGCGGTCCTTACTCAGACTTTCGGCAAGATAACGCGCAGTTTTACTTCCTCCCAAGATAATTACGTCCTTGGCTTCCTTTTGAACGAATCCAAGCTCAGAAAGAACCTTATGGGTATCCGAGCTTGCGCAAACCACGCAAATCTTATCCCCCTCTTGAACGCACATCGTTCCGTTGGGGATAAACACCTCGTCGCCACGCTCTATAACGCCGATAAGGAATTTACCCGAGAATTTCTTTCTCATTTCCATCAGGGACATTTGAGCAATCTTAGAGCCCTTTTTAACTATAAGCTCAACTATCTCGAATTTTCTGCTCGTAAAGGTGTCTACCTTTATTGCAGAGGGAAGCTTCAACAAATTATGAAGAGCCTCCGCCGTAAGCTTTTCGGGATTTATTGCCATAGAAAGATTTAAGCTCTCTTTTATAAAGCTAAGGCTGTCAGTATTGTACTCCGAATTTCTTATTCTTGCGACCGTATGCTTAGCGCCGAGCTTTTTAGCTGCCAAGCAGCTGAGCATATTAAATTCGTCCGAGCCTGTAACCGCAATAAACAGCTCGGTCTTTTCAATACTTGCCTCTTTCAAAACCTCGTAAGAAATTCCGTTTCCGCATATAGCCATTACGTCGTAAACGTTAGTTATTTCGCTTATTACATCCGGCTCGCTGTCTATACACAAAACGTCGTGACGCTCCTTTAAAAGACTGCTGATTATAGCCCTTCCTATTTTACCGCATCCAACAACAACTACTCTCATACGGTTCTCCTGTCATTTTAAATTAATTCCGTTTGCTTTTGCAAAGACGTAAATTGCCTTAAGCGAGCTTATTACGTCCGAATTATCCTTTAAGTCAGCCTTTGCATCAATAAACTTAAGATTAAAAGCAATTTTTACGGTTGCGTCAAGCATAGACTTGGTCACTCCAAGACCTCTCGCGCTGTCAAGCGCGCCCGAAAGCTTAAAGCATATCGGAACGTCCTTCAATCTTTCCTCCGCCCTATTGCAAATAACCTCTCGCATTTCTTTAGCGCAGTCCGAAAACAGGTTAAAATCCGTTCCCTCGACCAATTTTCCGTAATCAGCCACGTTTTCTATAAAGCTCATAGCGTCCTTTGAGAAGTCGTCTTTAATTGAACAAAGCTTTATAAGCACGGCTTGCAAATAGGAGTCGTAATCGGCAAAAAGAGTCTTTCTTTCATACCCGAAGCTTGGGTCCTTAGAAAAGATTTTGTCGTACATATCCCCTATCGTCTTTATGACTCCGTTGTAATTTATTTTTGATTTTTCTATAAGAATGTCCGTTCTCGTTTTTTCCATTATTACCTCAGACTCAATTCCTTTTTCATTATCATTTTCGACTGTTTTCGCAGCGTCCGTCTGCGGTCGCTCTTCGTTTATAGCAGTCTCGGGCTTTTCGCTGCGGAAGGAAATCCCCTCTTCTCTTTCAGGGGACTCCTCCGTCCTAAGCGTTAAATTTTCTTTGTCGAAATTATTTTTGCCCCTTGATGCGAAAGGAATATACCCCTTTTGACTTGACTATTCCTACGCTTGGAAGCATCTTGCCCTTACCCATACGGCTTTCGAGAGATACGTCGCCGCTTACCGAGTGGTACATATTGCCCTCTTCGTCCTCTATTGCAAGATAAATTTCACTGTCGTCAGCAACAGCCTCTGCAAGAAGCACCTTTTCCTTGCCCTCTCTGCCAAGGTCGGCAATCTTAACGCCCTTTCTTGCTCTCGGAAGCTTACCTAAAGTGCCTAAAAGAACCTTTTTAAAGGTACCGAAGGAGGTTGCTACGACTATATCGTATTCCTTATTTTCGTCAATTTGCATAGCCGTTATAAGCTTATCGCCGTCGGCTACGTCTACGCCCTTTACGCCGCCCGACATTCTTCCGTATTCGGGGAAGGTATCGTGACAGTGCACGCACATACCGTATTGAGTAGCAAAGAAGAATTCGCTACCCTCTTTTTCAAGCTCTACGCCGATAACCTCGTCCTTTTCTTTGAGCTTAATTGCCTGGAAGCTATTCTTTGCAACCTTAAATTCACTCCAGGGGGACAGTCTTACCATACCGCTTGCGGTGTAGAAGAAAAGCTTACCGTTTGGCATTTCCTCATCCTTAACGGCAAAGAAGGCTATTGGCCTTTCTCCGTTTTCGGCAGCTTTTACGACTTGATTAAATTTAACGCCGCCGCTCTGTCCGCCGCTGCCCTCGGGAATAAACTCAAGGTCAATTTTATAGCAGTTGCCCTTGTTGGTAAACGCGTAAATCAAATGCTCGTTGGTGGTTTCCACCTTAAACTTAAACAACTCGCCCTTTGCCGGAGTCTTGTTGCTTGCATATTTTTTATAAGTGGTCGCCTTTACCTTTCTGATAAGGTCGTTGCCGTTTACGCCGACGACGAAATCTTCAACGTATTTTTCCTGAACGTTACCCATAGAAATTTCTTCGGCAGACGATACGATAACAGACCTTCTGTCGTCCTTGTATTTCTTTTTGATAACGAGAATTTCCTTTTTAACTACGTCCTTTTGCTTTTTCTTGCTGTCTACTATTGATTGCAATTCGTCGATAAGCTTTTTAAGAGCCTCAAGCTCGTCCTTAAGATTGTTGACCTCAAGCTTTGTGATTCTTGCAAGCTTTAAATCTAAAATAGCCTGAGCCTGTCTTTCGCTTATATCGAATCTTTTGCGAAGATTTTGCTTAGCGGTAGGGGTATCGGGCGAGGTCTTGATAATTTTAATAACCTCGTCGATGTTGGTAACGGCTATGATAAGCCCCTCTAAAACGTGCGCTCTTTCCCTGTTTTTTGCAAGGTCGAATTTCGTTCTTCTGAGTATTACGCTGATTTGATAATCTACGTAATATTTCAAAATCTCCATAAGCCCCATAAGCTTTGGCTTACCGTCTGCAATCGCGACCATGTTTATACCGTAAGAAATCTGGAGCTGAGTGTTTTTGAAAAGGAAATCCAAAATAGGCTTTGGATTAACGTCCCTCTTAAGCTTTATAACAGCTCTCATACCAAATCTGTCAGATTCGTCGGCTATGTCGGCTATACCGCCCAAAACGTCCTTATTGGTCTCTTGAAGGCTTGCAATCTTAGAAAGAAGCTGAGCCTTGTTTACCTGATAAGGAATCTCGCTGATTACGAGGTTCTTTTTGCCGTTTTCGGCGTTTTCAAGCTTGATTTTAGCTCTTATCTGAATTTTGCCCTTACCCGTTTCGTAAGCGGCTTTAAGGTCGTTTCCGGCAATTATATATCCGCCCGTCGGAAAGTCGGGGCCCTTGACGATTTTCATCATTTCGTCTAAAGAAATCTTAGGGTTGTCAAGGTAGGCGACCGCGCCGTCTATAACCTCTGCCAAATTATGAGTCGGTATATTCGTAGCAAGACCTACGGCAATACCCGTAGCTCCGTTTATCAAAAGGTTTGGAAATCTGCCCGGTAAGGTTTCGGGCTCTTTGGTCGAGTCGTCGAAGTTAAGCTGCCAGTTTACCGTATCCTTGTCAAGGTCGGAAACAAGCTCTAACGCTAACGGCTGCAGCTTAACCTCGGTATATCTCATTGCAGCCGCGCTGTCGCCGTCGGTTGAACCGAAGTTACCGTGTCCGTCAACGAGAGTATTTCTCATATTGTAGGGCTGAGCAAGACGTACCATCGCGTCGTATACGGACGTGTCGCCGTGCGGATGGTATTTTGCAAGACAGTCGCCAACTACTCTCGCGCTCTTTTTATATCCCTTATCCGGCGTAATTCCGAGGTCGTACATAGAATATAGAATTCTTCTTTGAACGGGCTTTAAGCCGTCCTCAACTCTCGGAAGCGCTCTGTCTAATATTACGTATTCCGCATAGGGAATCATAGATTTGTGAAGAACTTCCTCTAACGGACTTGATATAATTGCGTCTTTAATTTCTTCCATCTCTTAATCCTCCTTAGCCTTTACTCTATCCATAAACGAATCTTCCTTATTGAAATCCGCATGCTCTGCAATATAGCTCTTTCTACCCTCTAAATCATCGCCCATAAGCGTGGTTATAAGCTTTTCTGCGGCAGCAGCGTCCTCTATCGTAACCTGCATAAGCATTCTCTTTTTGGGGTCCATAGTCGTATCCCAAAGCTGCTCGGGATTCATTTCGCCAAGACCCTTGTATCTCTGAATCTGATAACCTCTTCCAACCTTCTCTATCGCCGACTGAAGCTCGTTATCGTCGTAAGCGTAAACCGTAACGTCCTTTTTATAAACCTTATAAAGGGGCGGCATACCTATATAGACGTGGCCCTCTTGAACGAGCTGCTTCATATAACGGAAGAAGAAGGTTAAAAGTATCGCCCTTATATGCGCGCCGTCCTGGTCGGCATCCGAAAGAATAATAACCTTGTGGTAGTTGAGGTTGTTTATATTGAAATCGTTACCTATACCCGTACCGATTGCAGTTATTATCATTCTGAATTCGTCGTTATTCAAAACGTCCTCAAGCTTTTTCTTTTCAACGTTCAACGGCTTTCCTCTGAGAGGTAAAATCGCTTGATGCTGACGGTCACGGCCTTGCTTCGCGCTGCCACCTGCAGAATCACCCTCAACTATAAACACCTCGTTGAGCTCTGCCTTTCTGCTTGAGCAAGCAGCGAGCTTACCGATGAGCTTAGCAGAGTCCGCTCCGCTTTTCGCCCTCGCTATTTCCTTGGCGTGACGGGCTGCGTTTCTCGCCTTCGCAGCGCCTAACGCCTTCTTTATCATAGCCTCGAAAATCTGCTTATTTTTCTTGTTTTTAATAAGCCTGTCAAGCTCCTCTATCGTAGCGCTTTCTACCGCGCTCTTAGCCTCGGGATTGCCGAGCTTGGTCTTGGTCTGTCCGTCAAATTCAACGTTTTTCATTTTGACGGAAACGATTGCCGTCATACCCTCTCTGAAATCCTCGCCCTGAAGAGCCAAATCTTTATCCTTTACGAGATTGTTGGACTTAGCAAAATCGTTTAAAATTCTCGTTACCGCAGACTTGAAGCCGACCTCGTGAGTACCGCCCTCGGGGGTCGGGATATTGTTTACGAAAGAGAAGATACTCTCGGTGTAGCCGTCGGTATGCTGAATTGCAAACTCAACCGCAATTCCGTCCTTTTCCGCCTTCGCGTATACCGGCAAATCGTAAAGCTTATTTTTACCCTCGTCGAGATATAAAACGTAGTCTATCAAGCCGCCGTCGTATTTATAGGTCTTAGTGTAAAATTTCTCGTCGTCGCGAAGGTCGGTAAACTTAATAGTCAAGCCTCTGTTTAAAAAGGCAAGCTCGCGAAGACGCTTGGTTATGGTTTCCTGAACGAAATTTACCGTTTCAAACACTCGCGCGTCAGGCTTAAAGCGAACGTACGTACCCTGCTTGTCCGTCTTCTTTCTCGTGTTTTTCATAGGTCCTACGGGCTCGCCCGAAATTATCTTTTTCTTCTCCTCGCTGTAGTAGCTGTGGAATTCCATCTGGTAGACCGTACCCTTGTACACCTCTACCTTAAGCCACTCGGAAAGAGCGTTTGTAACAGCCGCGCCTACGCCGTGCAAGCCACCCGAAAAGCTATAGTTTTTATTGTCGAATTTTCCGCCTGCGTGAAGCTGTGTAAATACAACCTGAAGGGCAGAAACTCCGGCCTCCTTATGTATATCGATAGGGATACCTCTGCCGTTATCCTCAACAGAAACGCTACCGTCTTTATGTAAAACGACCTCGATTTTATCGGCATATCCGTTTGCAGCCTCGTCAATTGCGTTATCGACGATTTCCCAAAGAATATGATGCAAGCCTCTCGGTCCGGTAGAGCCGATATACATACCCGGTCTTACTCGTACCGCCTCAAGGCCCTCGAGTATTCTGATTACGTCTGAATTATAAGTGCTGTTAGCCATCAAAACTCCTCCATTTTGTATACTAATATATTGAGTATACCATATATATAGCTATTTTTCAAGTTATATAGATAAATTTACAAAAAAATTTGTAAATTTAAGGCGTAAAAAAACGGCGGAAAATTTCCGCCGTTTTGATTTTTTATTCAGCTTAGAAAGCTAACAAATCAAGGTATTTTGACTTGTCGATTGCAGATAAGAAAAGATAGAGTCTCGGACCCTTGTCAGTACCGAAAAGCACGTTGTAGAACACAGCAAAAAATCTTTGCTGACGAACGGTATTTTCCTTTTTGGTAAGCTCGGGCTTGTTGATAAGCGTATAGAGATACTGCTGAATTTGCTGCTCGGTAAAGCTGTCGTTATTCGCAAGATAATCGTACAAGCCCTTGATTGCGCCCTTTTCCTCGTCCGAAAGGTCTGCGTAGTAAGCGTCGTTTCTCTCGCTTAAAAGCTTGTACATCTTTGAAGGCTGATGCTTGGTTATCCAATTCTTAACTCTTAAAAGTCTCTCCTCGTCGCGAGTGTCAAACTCAACCCCGATTTTAGCAAGAATATCTCTGACAGCTTCGGGATTAAAGTCAACTATAGTTGCTACGGAAGCTAAAACGCCAAACGGAACCTTAGCCTTTACGTTTACGCCGTTGAGCATAGAAAGGTTGTAAACCGAGGTGTTGTATTCGTCTGCTTGACCTGCTTTTACAGACTCTAAGCCCTTGTCGAATTCGCTGTAGTGACGGATAATCGTATCGTCGAAATTAAAAGCAAATCCGTCGGTCGGAGCGTACTTTGCAAAGAGCCATCTTATCATATCCGGCTCGTAAACCTCAAGCACGGTTGCCGGCGTAATATTGTTACCCGTCGAAGAGTGCATATCGCCGAGACCCGCAATGGAAAGCCAGCCGTAAGGTTGGAATTTAGGAGCTTTTACACCGTAAATTGCCTTTGCGATATCCTTAGCGACGACGTACGAGCCCGAAGCCGCCGCGTGGTCTATTCCACCCGGCTCAAAGTCAACGTCCTCTGCGCCCCAACGCATCGGCCAGTCGATTTTCCACATAAGCTTTACGAGATGGTATTCTCTTAAGCTGACCGTCTCCTCTTTTCCGCACGCTCTACATCTGTAGGTAATCTCCTCAGTGTCCTCGTTGTAAGAAAGAACGGTTGTAAAATCCTTTTTACAAGCTGAACAGTAAACGCTGATTGGATAGTAAGATTCTCTCTCCCCCTCGTCGCTGTCCTGAGTTTTATAGTTCATTAAAATGTCGTAGATTTCCTTTCTCCTGTGCATTGCGGTAATGATACCGTCAACGTATCTGCCGGACATATATTCCTGCCCTTGATAACGGTATTCTATATCTATCCCCATCTCCGCAAGAGAAGCCTCGTACTCCTTCTCGTTATACTCGGCGTAAGAGGAATATTTACCGTATGGGTCGGGAATCATACAGTAAGGCATACCGATATATTTTTCAAAATCGGGAGCTATGGGGGCTATGTTTTTAGGAACCTTTCTGAGTCTGTCAAAATCGTCCCAAGAAAGCAT
>JAZNDO010000041.1:0-11704 GCA_045588105.1 Christensenellaceae bacterium
CTGCAATATCGTAGAAACGGTTGATAAGATTGGTTATGGTCGTTTTTCCTGCGCCTGTTGCGCCTACGAAAGCAACCTTCTGACCGGGCTCAGCATATACCGAAACGTCGTGTAAAACAGGCTTACCCTCTTCGTAAGCAAAGTCAACCTCTGTCATTTCAACCCTGCCCTTAAGCTCGGTGTAGGTTACGCTACCGTCAGCCTTATGCGGATGTCTCCACGCCCATCTGCCGGTATGCTTGTCGCTTTCAATCAAGCTGCCGTTTTCGTCAACGTCAGCGTTTACCAAGGTAACGTAGCCCTCGTCAACCTCAGGCTCACGGTCAATGAGATTAAATATTCTGTTCGCTCCTGCCAAGCCCATAACTATTGAGTTTATTTGCTGAGAAACCTGATTTACGTTTGCAGTAAACTGCTTAGTCATAGAAAGGAATGCGATTACTATACTTACCTCAACAATCGGATACGCGCCCGTCAAAGAAACGTTATATACCTTGCTACCAAGTAAGCATAAAAGTCCACCGACAGTAGCAACTAAAACGTATAAAACGTTACCGATATTCATAAGGATAGGTCCAAGCATATTGGCGTTAGCGTTAGCTTTGAACGCATTTTGATACAGCTCTTCGTTTAACGCATTAAAGCCGTCGTTTACCTTTTGCTCGTGACAGAAAACCTTAACGACCTTTTGTCCGTTCATCATTTCTTGAACGTAACCCTCTTCAACGGCAACCGACTTCATAAGCTTGCCGAAGTATTTTGCCGAGCCTCCGCCAATTTTCTTGGTTACGAGGAACATCATAAATACACCGCACAGCAAAAGCAGGGTAAGCCATAAGCTGTATGAAAGCATTACGATGAGAACCGTCGTAACTATTATAATTGAACGTATAAGCGTTGGAATAGACTGAGATACAAGTTGACGGAGAGTATCAATATCGTTCGTATAATAGCTCATTATATCGCCGTGCTTGTTTGTGTCAAAGTATTTAATCGGCAAATTCTGCATGCCGTCAAACATCTTCTTACGCATTTTACACAAATAGCCTTGAGTAATATACGCCATAAGCTGAGAGTCTACGGTTATGGTAATAAGCGACAGCACGTAGAAAACGATGAGTAAGGAAATTTTTGATACTATTTCTCCCCCGATTTCACTCCAGGTCAATCCGGCTTTTAACGCCTTGTCGATAAGACTCGTTACCTGCTGTAAAAATACCGCGGGAACTGCAGAAACAACTGCGGAAACAATGATACAGGTAATTGAAATCGGCAATAAAACGGGATAAGACTTAAATAAAAGGGCTAAAACTCTTTTCAAAACCGTAAAATCAATTTTTCTCTTTGGCGGTTTTCCGTCAAACGGAGGCATACCTTGAGGCGCGCCGCCGTTTTTAATATCCTTAGGAGGTTGAAATGCTTTATTATTCTTCATCGTTAGCCCCTCCTATTTGTTGCTCGTAAACCTCTTTATAGATATCACTGCTTGCTAAAAGCTCGCCGTGCGTACCCATTGCACTTATTGAGCCGTTATCCATAACGATAATAAGGTCTGCATCCTGAACCGAGCTGATTCTTTGAGCAATGATAATTTTTGTTGTTTCCGGTATGTATGATTTAAAGCCTTCTCTTATAAACGTGTCGGTCTTGGTGTCAACTGCGCTCGTTGAGTCGTCCAAAATAAGCACCTTAGGCTTTTTGAGTAAGGCTCTCGCAATACAAAGCCTTTGCTTTTGTCCACCCGAAACGTTAGTTCCGCCCTGCTCGATATGCGTTTCGTATCCGTCCGGAAAGGACTTTACGAAATCGTCTGCATGAGCAAGCTTGCACGCCTCGATTATTTCCTCTTGAGTAGCGTTCTCGTTACCCCAACGCAGGTTTTCATTTATAGTGCCAGCAAACAGAAGGTTCTTTTGAAGCACCATTGCAACAGAATCGCGCAACGTCTTAATGTCGTACTCCCTAACGTCTACGCCGCCTACAAAAACTGAGCCCTCAGTCACGTCGTACAATCTTGGTATAAGCTGTACGAGAGTAGATTTACTCGAGCCCGTACCGCCGATTATACCGACGGTCATGCCCGATTTTATTTCTACGTCAATATTCTCCAAAGCAAATCTCTTTGCTTCCTTAGAATATTTAAAGCTTACGTTTTTGAACTTAACAGAGCCGTCCTTTACCTCCGTTATAGGATTTTCGGGATTTACGAGATTGCTTTGCTCGTCCAAAACCTCGCAAATACGTCTTGCGGATTCGGCAGACATCGTAAGCATAACGTAAATCATTGAAAGCATCATAAGGGACATAAGTATTTGCATACCGTAGTTAAGCATAGCCGAAATGTGACCTATATTTACGCCGAACATTGAATTGATTGAGAAATACGCGCCTACCCAAAGTATGAATATCATATTGAAATACATACAAAATTGCATAAGCGGAGTGTTAAACGCTATAATTCTTTCAGCTTTCGTAAAGTCTACGCGAATATTTTCCGAGGCTGAGCCAAACTTTTCCTTTTCGTACTCTTCCTTGGAAAAGCCTTTAACTACTCTCATACCTCTTACGTTTTCTTCGATAGATTCGTTAAGCTTATCGTATTTCTTAAAAACGCTTCTAAACGCAGGCATTGCTTTTTTTGAAATAATCAAAAGTCCCACAACGAGAATAGGTATAACGACAACGAAGGTTGCCGCGAGCGGTCCGCCCAAAACGAAAGACATTACCGTTGCAAAAATGAACATTAACGGACTTCTGATTGCCGTACGGATAAGCATCATAAAAGACATTTGAACGTTTGACGCGTCGGTGGTAAGCCTTGTAACCAACGACGAAGAAGAAAACTTGTCTATATTTTCAAAGCTGAAATCCTGTATCTTTTCAAAAACGTCCTTTCTTAAGTTTTTACCGAAGCCTGCAGACGCCTTAGCGCAGGTAAAGCCACCCAAGCCACCGCATGTAAGCGATAAAAATGCCATTACAATCAGCAATCCTCCCATAAGGAGAACCTTGTTGAAATCAACACCGCTTTCGGACTGAATACTATTGATAAGCCCTGCGACGATAAACGGCATAGCAACTTCAATAATAACCTCGAAAACCATTAAAATCACCGTTAGAATCGCAGGCTTTTTATATTCCCTGATACTACCGGCAAGTTTTTTAATTACTCCCATTTTTTTGCTCCTTAGTTACTGATATGAATAATTCTAAAACTTTATAAATTTTATGTCAAACATAAACGGACTATGCAAAATGAAATTAAAGTGAAAAATATGTGTTTTTCATTTCTTTTGCATCCTCAGCCTGAGTCCCTGCCGATTCGCAAATTATAACGGGCTCAAGCTTAAGATTTTTAAGAGCGACAGCAAGCGGCTCAAAGCTTGGACCGTACTCCTCGTCCTCAAAGGTGAGATGCCTTATTTCACCCTTCGAAGAATATTGAATCTTAGAAAAATGAACGTGAAAGCCCTTCATTTTTTCATAACCTAAATGCTCAATCATATATTCGAGCCTTGACTGATAATCACGAACTGTTTTTAAGCTTCCGCCCTCTCTTGCGTTTACGTGACCAAAGTCAACGGTTGGCAAATATATTTTGTCTAACTTACAAAATTCTACGACTTCTTCTACCGTACCGATTTGACCGAGCTTGCCCATAGTTTCGGGACAAAACAGCATGTCGTCAAAGCCCAACGCGTAAACCTTATCTCTCAAAATTTTAAGCCTTTCAACAGTTTTTGCAACTGCAGACTCCCTTGATGCCTTACCCTGCGACGCAGGATGGAAAATTACCCTGTTGCCTTGCATAAGTCGCATCATTTTAGCGCTGTTTAATACGTAATTGTAAGAATTTTCAGCCTTATCCTCTTCCGTAGTCGCAAAATTTATAAAGTACGGCGCGTGCACGCTGATACCAACGCCCTGCTCTTTAAAGGCGTTACCTATAGACACGGCTTTTTCCTCACTCATATTTACTCCTCTTCCAAAGGAGTATTCGTAATAGTCAAGACCTCTTTCCTTACACCATTTAGCAGCCTCTTCCGTGCCCTTATGCTTTTCTGAAAGAAAGCTCTCGCTGTTTCCGCTCGGACCGAATTTTATCATCTTATCCTCTCCAAATCCTTTTGTAATTGCTCAGTTAAATCTTGTATACTGTCGAATTTTACGCAGTCGCGGATATATTCTTCAAAATATACGGTAATTTCTCTGCCGTATAAATCTCCGCTATATCCGTCGATATAGGTTTCGGTTAAAGCCTCGTACAAATTAAAGGTCGGTCTTGCACCGTAATTGGTTATGCAAGGATACTTTACTCCGTCCAAAATTACGTGAGCCTTATATACTCCCGATTTTATTTTGACTTTATCGCTTGGTATAACGACGTTTGCAGTCGGAAAACCCATTTGTCTGCCGACCTGTCTGCCTCTCTCGACGGTGCCGCTTATCGAATAACAATCGCCAAGCAATACGTTTGCAGCTTTTATATCTCCCACCGAAAGAAGCTCTTTTATTCGCGTAGTCGAAATTCTTTGAAAATTAAAGGAAACGTCGTCATGCACGAATAGCCTTATACCGGCATTATCGCAAAGCTCTTTTAAAAGAACTACGTCGCCTGCGCCCTTATTTCCAAAGCGGTAATCTTTTCCGCATACGATTGCTTCAACTTTAAAGTTAGCCGTCAGCGTCTCGAAAAAGGCGTGCGGCGAAAGCTTTGAAAATTCTTTTGTAAAACTTGTAAAAATTACAGTATCTACCGATAATTTTAAAAGCTTTTTCAATCTCTCGCCATAGGTTAAAACAAGCCCTTTATCACAATTTAACACCTTATCAATATCGTTCTCAAAGGTGAAGACGGAGCTTGAAGCCCCTATTTCTTCAGCAATTTCCTTAGCCTTGTTTATTATAGCAATATGCCCTATATGTATTGAGTCAAAGAAGCCAAGTGCAACTACAATCGGTTCACTGCACGGCTTATAAAAATCTAAAATCTTCATGCTCGTACGTACGCCTTTACCTTAAGCTTTCCGTCTCTCATTTCGCCAACGCCGTAAAAGCCGTCCGGACAAAACACCTTATAAGTACCGTTTGGATAGTCGAAAATATCGTAAAGCCCGTTAAAAAGCCTTTCGGTTTGCTTTTCGTTTAAGGTTATAATCGGATAATCGACAACGTCTTGCGGGGCAATTAAAAACGAGGACTTGTCGTCTGATTTAATAAAATCCTCTGCCCTTACGCTATTTTGGACGGTAAAAACACCCGATTCCACCCTTTCAAGGGCGGTCATCGTAGCGCAGGACGAGCAAAGCTCACCCAAATCTCTTGCAATCGAGCGTATATACGTTCCTCCCTTGCACTCAATTTTAATCTCAAATTCCGCTTCGGAAAGCTGCTTTAACACCTCTATTGAATTAACGGTGACCTTTTTTGCCGGCAATTCAACCTTTTCGCCCCTTCGCGCCAGCTCGTAGCTGCGCTTTCCGTTTACGCATTTTGCCGAATATACGGGGGGAATCTGCATGATTTCGCCAACTAATTTTTGACTTTCTTTTTTAACTCTTTCAATATCGGGAATAAAATCGCAGGTTTTTTCAACCTTACCTTCCAAATCAAGGGTGTCAGTTTGATAACCGAAGGTAAAACGAGCAACGTACACCTTTTTCTTATCTAAAAGATAATCAAACAGCCTTGTTGACTTACCTATCGCAACGGGCAACACACCGCTTGCCAAAGGGTCTAACGTGCCCATATGACCTACGACCTCGCCTCTTATTGATTTTTTTACTGCGTTTAAAACGTACGCAGAGCTTACGCCCTTAGGCTTATATAAATTCAAAAATCCGTTCACTGTTCACCTGACTAAAAATTTATAGCTATCGCTCTTATAACCTTTTCTTTAACGTCCTCGTAAAATCCGTGAATTAAACAACCGCTTGCTAAAATATGTCCGCCACCGCCAAAGGAGGAAGCGACCTCGTTCACGTTGATTTTTCCTTTACTTCTAAAGCTTACCTTAAAGCAGTTGCTTTTAGTTTCCATAATTGCAACGGCGACCTCGACTCCTTCTATCGAAAGAGGAAAGTCTATAAAGCCTTCAGTCATATCCTGCGTTGCATAAAACTTTTCAAAATCGCTTTGAAATACTGAAATTATCGCAATTTTACCGTCTTCAAAAAATCTCATACCGTTTAAGACGTGAACGTTTAATTTTGCACGTTCAACCCTTTGACTTTTGAACATCTGATATGCGATTTTATGACTGTCTGCACCCTTAGCAACGAGCCTTGAAGCAACGAAAAAGGTTGACTCGGTAACGTTGCTGTGCATAAAATTTCCCGTGTCGGTAATAACGCCGAGCAAGGCGCTTTCCGCCATATCAACGTCAAAATCAACGCCCATCTCACAGATAAGATTATATATAATCTCACAGCAAGACGCCCTATCCTCAACAAAATTCAATTTGGCGTATCGGCTGTTTGAAACGTGGTGGTCAACGTTTACGGTGTTTTTACACCTTTTGAAAATCGCATATCCGTCACCCATCATCATTTCGGTTGAGCAATCAACCGCCAAATGACAGTCGTAAACGTCTTTTATATCGGTCGGAAGTAAGCATTTGCCTATAACCCCCAAGGGTTGATATTTATCGGGAATTAAAGAGGGGCAGGTTACGTCCACCTGCTTACCCAACTTCTCCAAGGCTCTCTTTATGGCAAACGCGCTACCCAAGGTATCGCCGTCGGGACGGTTATGACAAAAAACGAGAATTTTAGAGCTCCTTTTTAATTCTATTGCTATATCCTTAAGCGTCATCTTCGTCGCCCTCGGGTGTATTGTAGGTAAAGCCGCTTATTATTTTGTCTATCTTATTGCCGTAATCAGAAGAAGTGTCCATAAAGAATTTAAGCTCGGGTACAGTTCTTATTCTCATCACCTTGGCAAGCTCACCTCTGACGAATTTAGCGCTTTCGCAAATTGCGTTAAAGGTCTTTGCTTTTCTTTCTTCATTCGTAGAGTATACGGAAACGAAAACCTTTGCGTATTTTAAGTCGTTCGTAACGTCAACCTCTAAAATACTGAACATCTCGGTAATATCGTGATTTTTAACCTTATTCTTTAAAATATCGTAAATTTCCTTTTGAAATTCGCTGTTTAATCTTTGTTCTCTTTTAACCTTCATATTAAACTCCTTGCTTCTCGCCTTGCGTAGCTATTTAAAACTGCCGACACCTTTTTTAGTGTCGGCAGTGTAAACCTTACGTTATTGTACGGGCTTTACCTCGATTATATAGCTTTCGATAAAGTCACCGACCTTAATATCGTTGAAGTTTTCAATTGAAATACCGCATTCAAAGCCTTGCGATACCTCCTTGACGTCGTCTTTAAATCGCTTGAGCTGATTTACGTTACCCTCACAAATCATAACGTCGTCACGGTAGATACGAAGCTTGCTGTTTCTTACAATCTTACCCTCGGTTACGTAACCGCCTGCTACCATACCTACGCCGGTAATCTTGAAGGTTTGGCGAACCTCAACCTTACCCATATAGATTTCTTGAGTCTTAGGCGCAACCATACCCTTCATAGCGTTGGTAACGTCGTCTATAGCCTCGTATATGATTCTGTAAAGCTTAACGTCTACCTTGCTTCTTTCAGCTAAGGCCTTAGCCTTAGTATCGGGACGAACGTTAAAGCCTATGATAATTGCATTTGAAGAATCTGCAAGCATTACGTCGGTTTCGTTAATCGCGCCTACGGCGGAGTGAATAACGTTTACCTTAACCTCTTCGTTAGAAAGCTCTAAAAGAGATTGCTTTACAGCCTCAACCGAGCCTTGAACGTCTGCTTTAATAAGGAGATTAAGGACTTTAAGGTCTCCGTCCGAAATCTTAGAGAACAAGTCGTCTAAGGTAACCTTCTGAGATTGCTTAATCATCTCTTCTCTTTCTTTATTTCTTCTTTCTTGAGCAACTAATTTAGAAAGCTTATCCTGTTCAACAGCAAAGAGTGAATCGCCTGCGTTGGGAACCTCGTCTAAGCCGAGAATAGATACAGCCATTGATGGACCTGCCTCTTTAACAGTTCTGCCCTTATCGTCTATCATTGCTCTTACTCTACCCGTTATAGTACCTGCAACGAGGTTGTCTCCGGTTTTGAGAGTACCGTTTTGAATAAGAACGGTAGCCACGGGACCTTTACCCTTATCAAGCTTAGCTTCAACGATAACGCCCTTTGCCTTTCTGTTAGGATTAGCCTTAAGCTCCTTAACCTCGGCGGTTAAAAGAATTGTTTCCATAAGGTCGTCCATACCCAAGCCTGTTTTAGCAGATACGGGAACCAACGCTACGTCGCCGCCCCATTCTTCAATAAGAACTGATTGCTCTGCAAGCTGTTGCTTAACTCTTTCTATGTTAGATTGAGGCTTATCCATCTTGTTTGCTGCAACTATAATTGAAACGCCCGCAGCCTGAGCGTGGTGAATTGCCTCAATCGTCTGTGGCATTATACCGTCGTCTGCCGCGATAACGATTATCGCTATATCGGTAACCTGCGCGCCTCTTGCTCTCATTGCCGTAAACGCAGCGTGACCGGGAGTGTCGAGGAAGGTAATCTTTTCACCGTTTACGGTTACGGTATAAGCGCCGATATGCTGAGTTATACCGCCTGCCTCGCCGTCTGCAACGTTTGCGTTTCTGATTCTGTCAAGAAGTGACGTCTTACCGTGGTCAACGTGACCCATAACTGTAACGACGGGAGCTCTCTTTTCAAGATTTTCCGCGCTGTCAGCCGAATCAAACGCCTCGTTTAACACGTCCTCAGCCGTTTTATCAAGCTTAAGCTCAAGCTCTATTCCCAATTCAGCTGCAATAACGCCTGCCGTATCGTAATCAATCGAGTCGTTTATGGTCTTCATTATGCCTTCCTTGAAGAGCTTCTTTGTAATTTCAATAGCTGAAATACCGAGTTTTTCGGAAAGCTCCTTAAGAGGAACAATCTCTTTATTTATAACTGCCTTTTCAATCTTGATTGCTTGAACCTGCTCGCTTTGCTTTTTATCCTTTTTGGTTCTGAGCTTTCTGTATCCGGTCTTGTTTTCATCAAAATCGTCTACGCTGACCTGACCCTTGCTAAGGCTCTTTTTATTGATAGCTTTTTTATCGTCGTAATTCTTTTCCGCGCCTTTTTTCTTATTGCCAAACGACTTACCGCTATCCTTAGGTATAAAGGTAACCTCAACGGGCTTCTTTGGAGCCGAGCCCACACCTCCGCCCATTGGCTTCTGACCGGGGCGAGCGTTTGGATTTGTAGGCTTTTTGTCCTGAGGAACAAACTCCCTCTTTTGATTTGGCTTACCGTCTTTGTTAAACGGCTTTCTTTCTCTGTCGTTTTTAGGCTCGTAAACTCTTGGCTGTTGGCTTGGAAGCTTAACGAGGTCGGGATCCTCGCCTCTTGCTATAGCCTCTTTTCTCTTTTGGTCAAGAATTTTTGCTCTTGCTTCAGCCAAAGCTCTTGCTTGCGCCTCTTCAACAGCCTTCTTCTTAGCCTCTTTAACGGCCTTTTCGTCCATTACTACGGGAGCAGGCTCTTCCTTTGCGGGTTCAGGCTTAACCTCTTCCTTAACTTCTTCCTTGACAGGCTCTGCGCTTTCAACGGGAGCCTCTGCCTTTACCTCGGTTACAGGCGCAGCCGCTTCCTCGGCAACAGGAGATTCTTCTTTCTTAGGCTCTTCCTTGTTTTTCTTAGAAGATTTTTTCGCCTTAACTTCGATTTCGGCTTCTTCGGCGCGTAAAATCTCCACTTCCTTTTCTACTATCGGCTCAACTACGACTTCAACGCTTTCAGCCTCTGCAATTTCAGCCTCGACCTGAGCGCGCAATAAAGCCTCCTTTTGAGCCTTAATTTCCTTTTCTTTGGTGGAAATCTTTTTATTAATGGAATTCGATTTCGACTTAACCTGCTTAATCTTTTCCTTAAGCGCGTCAATTTCGCCCATTATTGCGCTGATTTTCTTTAAATTTTTTAAGGTGTCCTTTTCTTTAATTTCTTCTCTTTTTTCTTCTATTTTACTCATTTCTGCCTCCCGAAATCTCTTTTAAATCTTCTCCCGCGTTTGAGATTATTGCCTTTGCAAGCTCACAGTCCAAAATTGCCACGAGCTTGCAATTTTCTTTGTCCGTCAATTCCTCCACCGTAAAGGTTACCGTTTTAAAAAGCGGACAAAAAAATCTTTCGGATAATTTTTCTGCTTCTTTTATTGCGTTAGGTGACGCGCTGTGACATAAAATCAGCAATTTAACGTCTTTTTTTACAGTTTTGATAGCGTTTAAGCCGGCTTTAAACTTACCTGCGCGCCTTGCAAACCCAACGAATGTAAATATTTTATTTTTTTGCAAGGAGCTCCTCCTCGATTGCTTGATATATTTCAGCAGGTACAGCAGCTGAAAATACCTTATCTAAAAGCTTTGCTTTATTTAGTTTTTTAGCGCAATCGGCGTTACTGCATATATATGCTCCTCTGCCGTTTGCCTTGCCCGTAGCGTCCACCGAAAAATTGCCGTCTTTATCCCTAACGATGCGCAGCAATTGCTTTTTTGCAAACTCTTGTCTGCACGCGATACACGTTCTTACAGGCTGTTTTTTCTCAATCATAAGCTCACCAAACGAATTATTCTGCGTCGCCTAAGCCCTCAGCAGTCTCTAAATCTTCTTCAAGACGAGCCTTCGATTCGCTCTTAACGTCAATCTTCCATCCGGTAAGACGAGCGGCAAGTCTTGCGTTTTGACCGTCCTTACCAATCGCGAGTGAAAGCTTATCGTCGGGAACTACGACTCTTGCAATCTTTTCACCCTCTAACGCGCTTACCTTTAATACCTTTGCAGGAGAAAGCGCCTTTGCGATAAACTCAAGTGGGTCCTCGCTCCAAGGAATAATGTCAATCTTTTCACCGCCAAGCTCTTTTACAACCTCGTTTACTCTCATACCCTTGTTACCGACGCATGCGCCTACTGCGTCAACGTTGGGGTCGTTGCTGTAAATAGCAATTTTGGTTCTTTGTCCCGCTTCTCTTGAAATTGCCTTGACGGAAACGATACCCTGAACCATTTCGGGCACTACGTTTTCAAAAAGCTTTTTAACAAGACCGGGAGCCGTTCTCGAAACGAGAATCTGAGCGTTTTTACCCATGCTTCTTACCTTTTTAACGTAAACCATAAGCTTGTCGTTTACGTTATAGGACTCTGTGATTACCTGGTCCTGCGGAAGCATTAAAGCCTCAATTTCGCCTGCGCCGATTTCAACGTAAACGTTCTTGTCTTCGATTCTTCTTACGGTACAAGCCTTAATCTCGTTTTCCTTATCCTCAAACTCAGCTAAGGTATTATCTCTTTCAGTCTCTCTTATTTTTTGTAAAACCACCTGCTTAGCCGTTTGAGCGGCAATTCTGCCAAACTCCTTTGGAGTAAACTCAATTTTTGCGGTATCGCCGAGCTTATATGATTTTTTAATAGCCTTAGCGTCTTCAAGAGAAATTTCGTTATCAACGTCAACTACCTCTTCAACAACGGTTTTAACCGCATAGAATTTTACCGATTTTTTATCGGGATTAAGGTCTAAAATAACGTCGCTGTTATCGCCTGTGTGCTTTTTGTAAGCGCATACGAGCGCGTTTTTTAAAGTTTCGAGTAAAAGCTCCTGCTTTATGCC
>JAZNDO010000042.1:0-14498 GCA_045588105.1 Christensenellaceae bacterium
ATAAAATAAATATATAATATATATTTTCGGAGGTTATCATGAGTAACTTTTTCAAAAAACTTATTGCTTGCGCGCTTTTATGCGCTATAGCTGCTGCAACGGTTTCTTGCAAGAAGAAAAAGGGCGAGGACGACGCTAACACCTTATACGTGTACAGCTTTACGAGCGGTTTCGGTTCAGAGTGGCTTACCGAGGCTATAAAGGACTATAAAGAGGCAACGGGAATTACCGTTAAGCCCACCACCGTTAAAAACGACGTTCACGGCGCGGATATGAAGAACCGTCAAGAGACCGTTTACTTTTTAGAGCAGCAGGACTATCACGGCTTGGTAAGCAACAATTACGTTGCAGATATAACTGCCGCAATAACCGGCGTCAACCCATACGACAGTAAGACTCTTGAGAGCAAGATGTTCGACGACCAAAAGTCTTATTTCAAGCGTAACGGAAGCTATTATGCGTATCCGCACTATTTTACCTCCTTCGGTATAGTGTACGACGTGGAAATGTTTGATACCAAGGGCTTCTACTTTAAGGACGGATACAGCGCGGCGGCTTCGCTTGCGGCTAAGTTTATATCCTCGGGAGATACGAAAACCGCAGGTCCCGACGGAGTGAAGGGCAATGCCGACGACGGCTTGCCAACCACTTACGAGGAGTTTTTATGGCTTTGCGAATATATTTCAAGCAAGAGCCTTAAGCCCGTGCTTTGGGCAGGCGAAACTGCAACCAGAAAGTCGTATTTAACACACCTTATAAACGCTATCGCTACCGATTACGAGGGAAGAGAGCAGATGCGCCTTAACTTTACCTTTAGCGGAACTGCTAAAAATCTCGGTACCGTTCAAGCCGGACAATTCGTTTTTGACAGCAAGGACACTCCGATAACAACCGCAAACGGCTACGAGCTTGCCCGTCAGGCAGGTAAGTATTACGCTATGGATTTTTACAGCGACCTTTACGAAATTGTAAAAAGAGACGCGGATTCTGCAAATACTCTTTTCAACTCTTCTTACAGCCACAATAAGGCGCAAGAGGATTTCTTGGCTAACGAAACGTACGCGATGCTTTTTGACGGTAGCTGGTGGCAGACTGAGGCAACCTCCGTATTTAACGAAATGGGAGCCGTTGACTCTGCATATTCAAAGCAAGAAA
Organism: Christensenellaceae bacterium; assembly: GCA_045588105.1. Taxonomy (GTDB): domain Bacteria; phylum Bacillota; class Clostridia; order Christensenellales; family Borkfalkiaceae; genus UBA10281. The sequence goes on from JAZNDO010000042.1 coordinate 1,156, forward strand.
GAAAATTGGGTTGGTTGCCTCTTCCCAAGCATTCGAGCAAGGTTGGCGAAAAGCAAACGATGTACGACGTAATGTATCCTTTGTGCTTCGTTAAAAATATCGACGTAAACAGCTGGGAATATAAAACCGCTATCGACTTTATTCAGTTTATCAACAGCGACGCGCAAATTGCTAAGTTCAATAAGATTACAAACTGTCCTAAGTCTCTTAAATACGATTTGACCTCGGCTCAAATCGGCGAATTGTCTTATTTCGGCAAATCGTTATATTCTGCATATAAGAGCGCGGACGTAGTATTCCCGTTTGCAAACAACACCGTTTTCAACAACAATCAATTAAAGCTTCAAGAGATTGATAAAACGGGTACGGGCAGTCCTCTTTATAAGTCGGCTGCAGGAAACGTTTTCGTGGAGTCTTTGGAAAACGGCGTTAAATTAGACGTATATTTCAACGGAATGTATACTTATTTCCAAAATCTCGGAATTTGGGCTTAATTATAAAATTTTATGACAAACATTTTTCAATCGGATAAAAATACTAAAAAGAAAAAAGGGTTGGAGCACGGAAGTAATCTCTTTTACGTCATACTTATGATATTCCCCGTAGTGCAGTTTATGCTGTTTTACGTTTGGGTAAATTTCAAGTCCTTCGGCTATGCTTTTCTGACCTCAAGCGGCGGAAATGAAATAAAGTGGTCGCTTACCCTTGATAATATAACGAACTGGTTTACGAACAGCGACAGCTTTAAGACCTTAATGCAAACGGGCAAAATGTCTCTTTTGTTCTACGGCGTAAATTTAGGATTGAGTATACCCTTGGGGCTTTTGTTCTCGTACTACGTTTTCAAAAAGCTTCCTCTATCGGGGGTGTTCAGAATATTCTTATTCGTGCCCTCGATAATCCCTGCCGCAGCCTTGGTTTTAGCCTACAGATATCTTTTTAACGAGGTTGCTCACGAGGTGCTTTCCATGCCAAACCTGCGTTTTGACAAGCATCCCTTGGCGCATATTCTGTTTTATAACTTTTACGTAAGCTTCGGCACGTCGGTTTTGATGTACGCAAATAAAATGTTTGACATATCTCCCGAGGTTATAGAGGCGGGCAAGCTTGACGGCGCTATCGGATTCAAGGAGTTTTGGCATATAGTTTTGCCTTTGACCTTCCCGACTCTGTCCGTATTTTTAATTACGGGAGTGGCTACTTTGTTTACAAATCAGTATAATTTGTTTTTATTTAAATCAAATTCCAAGTTTAACACTCTCGGTTACCATTTGTATATTTTAGCCGGAAATACCTCAGGCTTTGAAAGGGAGATACCTCCCGTGGCGGCGCTTGGCTTGATACTCACGGCGATTGCCGTTCCTTTAACCTTTTTGGTTAAGTATTTGCTCGATAAATTCGGGCCGTCAGAGGACTAAGGGGGTGGAGCAATGAGGATTAGAAAAGAAACCAAAAACAAGCTTTCTCCGCTTACCGTCGTTCTCTTTGCCTTTTTAGCCGCTTACGCGCTGTTTTTGATAGCCGTATTTCTCTGGGTGTTTTTGACGGCGTCAAAGGGCTACAGAGATTACAGACCTCTCGGAAAGGACGCTGTGCCAAACCTCATAGGCTTACCGAAGGAGTTTAAGCTGTTTGAAAACATAGCCGAAATAAACGACGGCTTTGCCAATTTCACATTGATTGAAATGGCTTGGTACACTCTTTTGTATGCTTTGGGCTGTTCGCTTTCCAAGGTTATCGTAACGTGTGTGGTTGCCTATCTTTGCTCAAGATACGAAAATTGTTTTTCAAAGATTGTATACGCGACCGTAATCGTCACGATGATAATACCCGTAGTCGGCAACCAAGCCGCTGAGATTCAGCTTGCAAGAGAGTTGTATCTTTACGACAGTATGCTCGGTATGTGGCTCATGAGAGCAAACTTTTTAGGAATGTATTTCCTTGTGTTTTACAGTGTGTTCAAGTCCATGCCAAAGGGGTATTACGAGGCTGCGAGAATAGACGGAGCAAACGATTTTCAGGTTATGATAAAGGTTGCCTTACCTCTCGTAAAGTATACCTTCTTTGCAATTTTCTTGATTTTGTTTATCGAGTATTGGAACGATTATCTTATCCCAAATCTTTATCTTCCAAGCTATAAAACGCTTTCATTGGCGTTGTATCAGCAGGCAGGCAGTCAGGATATAGAAAACACCGACTTAAACAGGGATACTTACGTAATGGCTTCAACCCTTTGCGTTACCGTTCCCGTAGTATTAATATTTGCAGTTTTCAGCAAGAAGCTTATGGGTAATATGTCCGTAGGCGGAATAAAGGGCTAAAATCAGCCGAAAGGGAGAATTAAATGGCAATCTCTGCAAAAATAAAAAGAAGATTTTCTTTTGTTTTTATAATTTTAATTTTAATTTGTATTCCCGTCGTATTGGTCTGTACGCTTAACCGCGCAACGGCGCAGATGAGCGCCGTCACGAGCAAGGAAATTTCAAGCGAATATTCCTTTGGCGATATTTTGCAGGTTCCCGACTGCACGTTTACCGTTGGGGACAAGACGGCGGTGGGCTCATCCTCAGTCGAGCTTCCAAACGGTACGTTTTCAAATAAGAAGGAGCTTTCTTTAAATCAAACGGGCTCGTACAAGGTTAAATATTTAGCGAATATCGACGGCAAGGTTTACACTAAGGAATACGGCTTTAAGGTCGTAGGCTCGCTTGCTAATTATAAAAATAAGCAAACCTCAATGGAATACGGCACGTGTACTCATTTGGGGGCAAACAGCCAAGGCTTAACGGTCAGAATTGCAAACGGAGACGCGCTTTCGTTTGACCACGTGTTCGACATGAGCTGTCTTTCTATGGATACCGTGCTTTTGGAGGGCTTCGTTGTTCCCGAGGTTCAGGGAAGCATAGATTTTGCAAAGATGATATTTACCTTTACCGACGTCGAGGACCCTTCGGTACAGCTCGTGTATCACGGTAATTTCTACAACGACCCTAACGCCTACGGCTTGACCTGGTTTACCGCCGCCGGCAACGGACAAATTCAATGCGGATTGGAGCACGTCGGCAAGCTGCACGTAGGTAAAACTCAGGGCTGTATGGTGCCTCACAGCTTTATGGCTGTTGATACCGGCTTGTATTGGGGAGGTGCGGCCGCTAATAACGTCCCTCCCGACGATAAAAAATTTACCATCAGCTACGACGCCAAGAGCAATCAGGCGTGGGCAGGCGGTAAAATTATTTCAGATTTGGACGACAGCTACTATTACAGCAAGCTTTGGTTTGGCTTCCCAAGCGGAAAGGCAAAGCTTACCGTAAGCGCTTCTAATTACAGCGGACCTACCGCAAATATATGTATAACGAGTATTTTGGGAGTAGACCTCTCCGCAAGGGAATTTATAGACGACGAAGAACCGATTATTACCGTTGACTGTGAATACGGCGTTATGCCAAACGCAATTGCAGGGCAAAACGAAAGCTATCCCGTGCCGACGGCAAGGGCTATGGATTCGGTAAGTGGGGCTTGCGACGTAGACGTGTCCGTTTGGTATAACTACGGCACGGACAGCGCCGTAATGGTAAACGTCGAAAACGGAAGATTTGCAACGGCGTCGGTTGGCTCATACGCTATCGTGTATAAGGCTACCGATATAGCAGGCAATACGGCTACCGAAATTTTATGGGTCAGGGCAGTGCTTAGTGAATACGTGCCCAAGCTGAGCGTTTCGATAAACGAATTCGAGCAGACGGTAGAGGTCGGCAGACTTCAGTCTTTACCCGACGTAACGGTAAGCGGAGGAAGCGGAAACGTTACCGTTTCTTACGAAATTACAATGGGCAACGAGAAATGTGAAATCGTTGACGGCAAATACCGTTTGGAAAAAGCAGGCGAATGGAATTTGATTTGCGTGGTTACCGATTATATAGGCAAGGCGCATGCGGATGCAAGGATTGTCAACGCCGTAATCAGTCAGGAGCCTATAGTAATTGATGAGCCTGTTTTACCCGTTGCGTATATTTCGGGCTGCTCGTACGTGCTTCCGACCCTGTATGCTTACGACTATAGCACGGGCGCTAAGGTCGAAAAGCTTTGCAGCGTTAAGGTAACGTACGGCGAAAGTCAAAACAGCTATCAGTCGGGCAGTGAATTTATACCTAAGGTAAACGCAGATAAGGATAAAATCACCCTTTCTTACGTGTGCGACGGATATACCGTTTTCGAAAAGCAGATTCCGGTAAGGGTAGTGTTTACCGAAGAGGAATTTGAAGATGGCGGTCGAAGGACGGCGCTTGACGTTTCAAGGTATTTCCATACCGAAGAGCAGCTTTCCTTCAACAACAAATATACCTTGGCAGACGTTGAGGGTCTGCTTATAAAGGCTGACGCCGATTCTGACAGGGCAGGCGTATCGTTTATAAACGCTCAGGTTGCAAACACATTTTCGGTTGCGCTGTACACGGTGCCGAGTGCCGGTAAGTTTACCGCGCTGTCACTCGTTCTCAAGGATAGCTTGAATCCTTCCGTTTCAGTCAGGGCAACGTTGACGAAGGACGACGGACAAACGGTATTGACAGTCGGTCAGTCCCGTATGATTTTAAACATTGATTTTGACGGCGGTTACGCCGAAAGCTATAAGTTAGGTTATTCAAACGGCAATATCGTAATCAATTCTACGACGTCCGTAACAATATCAAGCGACGAAAGGGGCGAGCCTTTCAACGGCTTCCCATCGGGTAAAATTTATTTCGAGCTTGAAATGCAGAACGTAAAAGAGGGCGCGTCTATATTCGTAAACGAGGTTGGCGGAATAAGGGTAACTAACGGCGAGGATAATATAAGCCCCGTTATTGAAATAGAGGGCGGCGTTGAAATATTTGGATATAAAGACGGCGTGTATACGGTTAAAAAGGCTCTAATAGGCGACGTTTTATCTCCTAACGTTACCGCAACTATGACCGTTCTTTCTCCTTCGGGCGAAGCAGTAACGAGTGTGGACGGTGTTTTGCTCAGTAAGGTTACACCTGACAGAGATTATCAAATATTACTTTCGGAATACGGAAATTATAGAGTGGCAATCGAGGCAACCGAGGCTTCCTCTTGGGGCAGCGTCAACAAAAGGCGTTATAACTATGCGGTCGGCGTGGTTGACGGCGAAAGACCTACGATTACCTTTGCAGAGGAGTTTAAAAAGCAAATAAAGGTAGGCGAGGCGTTGGTGATTCCGACCTACACGGTAGCAGACAATTTTTCAACCGTTGAAAACATTGACGTAATGATAACCGTAACTAACCCAAAGGGTATGCCGATTTATTTAAACGGAGAAAATAAAGCAGTTATTTGCGAGTACGAGGGTGTTTATAAGGTTAGCATTTTCGTGGTCGACGAAATGGGAAATCTAACTAAGTTTGAAACGGAAGTCGTTGTAACGAGGTAAAAATGAGAAAAGAAAAAAAGCAAAAAGAAAATAAAGAGAAGAAGGTTAAAGGTAAAAAAAGACTGATAATTTTCATTTCGCTTTCGGTTGTCCTCGTTTTGGCGATTTCGGGCTTAGTTCTTTGGTTAATACTCAGAAATCCCGACGACGTGGCTACCGAGCCCGATAACGTTATTCACGAGGTTTCGGGCACGTTGCACAAGGTAAACGTAAGTGAAAGCAACGTTCCCTTTGTGTCAAACGGGCAAACGCAATACAAGATTTACGTGGATACGTCTGACGAAAAGATTAGCAGCGCGATAAACAAATCGGCAATCTTCGTAAAGGAGCAGATTTTAAGCTCTACGGGCGCAGAGATAGAATTGGTGTATACCAAGCCCGAAATAACCGAAAACAGCTACGCCATAGTGTACGGATACAGAGACGTATTCAGAGGTCTTGGACTTGCAATGCCTACAGACAACATCGCAAACTCGGGATATTATATAAAAACCAAGGGCAACGCGGTGTTTATCGAGGCAAACGGAATAGACGGCTACAGAATGGGTGGACTTGCCTTTTTAAGAGAGGTTATAGGCTACGATATGATTAGCGAGGATTGCGTCGTGTATTCAAAGGACGGCGAAACTATGCCTGCTATGGAAATAATCGAAAGACCTGACTTTGATTACAGACAAATATCGAACTACTATTCCGAGATAGAGTCCTACGGTATGGGTATGCATACACATACCGATATATGGATGCCTGTAAACGGTTGGGATATGCACAACGCGCTGTATTACATTGAGAGTTATAAGGAAACAAATCCCGATTGGTTCAGGTCGGATTTTCTGCAGCCCTGTTATACCGCGCACGGCAATATGGATGAATACAAAAAAATGCTAAACGTTGTTTTTGGGGTAATTAAGGACAAGATGGTTGAATTTCCAACCCTTGAAAACATATCCTTTACTGCCATGGACGGCACGGGTGAGGACTCCTGCTGGTGTGATACCTGTAAGGAATTCAAAAAGCTTTACGGAACTCCTGCCGCCGCGTGTATATACTTTATGAACGACTTAAACAAGCTCGTTCAAGAGCATATATCGCTTACCGAGCCGGGAAGGGAAATGAATTTGATATTCTTTGCTTATCACGATTCCGAGCCGGCTCCGGTAGAGAGGGCTAAGTACACCGATTCAAACGGCGGAGTCGTTTGGTCAGACCCTATTACCGATGAAAACGGCAACTATATGCCTTTAAAGAAATACGCCCGCGCTGAGGACGGAAGCTTTATAAAGGATGGCAGCGGTAATTACGTTTACGAAAAGGACAACAACGGCAATTACGTTTATTTAACCTGTGACGAGCACGTATATCCCTGGCTTGCGCCTATATATTCAAAGTTTACTTATTCTTTTTATCACGAGGAGAATAAGACCTACGCTCAAAACGTAAAGCTTTGGCAAACGGTAAGCTCAAACGTGTACGTTTGGATTTACGGTACGAACTTTAAGTACTACTTATATCCGTACAACACCTGGAGCTGCACGGTAGAGACCTATCGCTACTTAAAGGACTGCGGAGTAAAATACGTTTGGGACCAAGGTCAGGAGGGAAATCAGTCTACTGCGTTTACAGACCTTAAGGACTATATTGATTCTAAATTTTTATTCGACGTCAACGCAGACTACGACAAGGTTATAAACGACTATTTTAACAACTATTACTTAGAGGCTTCCAAGCCTATGAAAGAGCTTTTTGACGTTATTCAAGCCAGAAGCGCGTATTTGCAAGAGACAGAGGATACTATTTCGGGCGGTATTTACGACGAGATAGGTGAAAAAGAGTTCTGGCCAAGGCTTCTTCTTGAGGAAATGCTTGATTTAATCGACGAGGCGTATAAATCGGTTGAAAAATATAAGATTCAAGACCCTGAGCTTTACGCGAAATTGGTTAAGAGAATTAAAAAGGAAAGTATTTTCCCTCGGTACGTAATTTGTATGTATTACGGCGAGTTTTACACTAATATTACCGAGCTGAGAATGAGCTTCAGAGACGATTGGAACGAGCTTGGCTTCTCGGTTTATAAAGAGCACGACGGCGATATGCAAACTATTTTCTCCGAGGATTGGGGAATTTAAAAATGGCTATATACCAACTTGTGACTGAAATTCAAACGCTTAACTACTATGCAATACTGTTCTTTTTGTTGTTTTTACAATTCCAACGGCCAACAAGGTCGCTTCCTTGTAAAAATCTAATAAAAATCCCGTCTTGCTTGCATTTAAACGTTTTCATAAAATCAGTCATACGTTGTTACACAGCCTTAAAAATAAAGGATTGGTGATTTTTATGAAAGAGTACAAAAAACCTAACTTGAGCATTGCTTTGCTTGAAGATGACTTCAACGTCTTTTTGGCAGAGTCAAAGGGCGTAGAAAACGATAACGATTTTAGTGATAACGAAAATTGGTTTGATTAAGAGGTGAAGAAAATGATGAAAGGTTCTACTAAAAAAAGTTTTATAGTCGTTTTGCTTTTATGTCTTTGTTCGTCTTTAATTGCATTTTCATTTACGAATAAGGCAGGTAAAAGGGCTCAAGCAACGCAAGAAGCATGGCAAACCGGAGTTTTTGAAATGGAGGACGGCGTTTCACTCAAGCTCAGTAACGAGGGCGGTCTTAGATTTATCGTCAAGATGGACGAGAGCGTTAAGAGCTTTTTAGATTCGAGTGAAGCCTCTGAGCTTGGCTTTGTTTTTGCTCCCGAGGAATTGATGCTCCAAGCTATCGGCGACTATCTTAATATGTCCAAAAAGATAAGCGGCGCGGTGGATAAGCAGAAAATTTACAAGGACGGAGATTATTATTACGCCAACGGCTGTATTACTAACATTGGCGAAAATAACAGAGAATTCGACTTTGTGGCAGTTGCTTACGTCAAGGTCGGCGACACCGTTCGTTATACCGAATATAACGATTATGCAAGGAACAGCTTTTACGACACCGTTAATATGTCCGTTGTAAAGGGTTACGGTAAGGACGTGTTTACTTACTCCGGTTACAGCGATTGGTACGGTTCAAACACGTTCCCAATAGTCGTAGATACTAATGATGAATACGACAACGTCGTTGCTTTAATTAACGATAGTGGAGATGGCTTAAGTGAAAAAGTTATTGTAGTTGAGGACGGCGCGACTGCAAGTGAAACGGTTACTAACGAAGACGCGCCTGCAATTATGACTCGCGAAGTGTTTGACGTTGACACTCTTATTGCAAAGCTTCCCGATACAATTTCAATGCCGGACGGTATTGGTCAGATAAGGGCAATTCGTGAGGCAGAAAGCAAATATAACGCCTTAAGCCAAGAGGATAAAGAATCTCTCGATAGCACTAAAAACGGCAAGCTGTTAAGTCTTATTGATGATATAGAAGGCTACGATATAGTTTACAAAAACGAAGCGACGGACGGTACAGTAATAGCAAGCGCTGTTCCTAACTATACCTCAACGATTGGAGGAACGGCAACGTCGAGAGAGGACGATATATACGGTAACGTTCTAACTGTAACCTCGGACGCAAACGGAAAGGCTCAATTATCGTTTAGCAATTTCCCATCCGTTTCTAAATACGAAAAAGTATATTTCTTCGTTAAGGTAAGCGTTGGATGTAATCTCTATTTATCTGACGGTACGACAAACGACGGTTGGGGCGCGGATTGGAAAAACAACTGGTCTGTTGACGGATATTGGTGTAACGCTAACAATTGGAGATTAGTTGAAGTTGACGTTTCTTCGGGCTATATAAACGGCAATTTTGCCGTTGGTTTTAGAGCAGACGTTACGGGCTTTGAATTTGAAATCAGCGATTTTTACGGCGCAATTAAGGGCGAAAGCGCTACGGGGTTAACCTTTGGTAACTTTACAAATAGTGGAACGTCAAACGAAAACGGCGTTATATACAACTTTACGCAAGGTTGGGCAAGCGATACGGATATGGGAGCGTTTAATGCGGGAGCATTGAGAGGCGCTCTTGAAAGTGGACACGACTCGTTATATTTATGGGTGTACAATCCTAATGACTCGGCGGTAGATTTTAAGTTTACGGGCGATATGAACGGTTGGAATCCTACGGGTGCCCACGTTACTAATTTACCTGCTAAAGTATGGACTAAGGTTATTATAACGCCTGAAATTATTGCTCAAGGCGATAGCGGTACTTGGTTTGTAAACGTTACTACGGGGGCCGGTACGAGCGGATGGAAAACGTCGGCGCTTTATTCCTTCAATTCTGAGATTACCTATTCCGATTACGCTGACGTAAAAGAGGTTATAGCGCTTATTGAATCACTTCCTGAGAGCGTTACGGCAAGTAACGAGGAGTTGGTGCAAAGCGTTAGAAAAGCTTACGATGCGCTTAGTACAAGCCAAAAGGCTTCGGTTACAAACTATGCTAAATTGACGTCTGCAGAAAGCGCAGTTGCAGACCATAAGGCTGCAAACGAGGTTATTTCTAAGATTGACTTGATAAAGTCAATAGACGATGAAGTCTTAGTAAATAGCGCGCGTTCTGCATACGACGCTTTAACAGATGCTCAAAAGCTTCTTGTAACAAACTATGCTAAATTACAAGACTTTGAAGAGCAAATTGCAATAGAGAATAACGTTCAAGCGCAAGTAGATAGAGTTATTAGTTTAATAGCAAATCTTCCGGATAGCGTAGTAATGCCGGACCATCTCGTTTTCGTTACGAGAATTGAAACTGCAAGAGACGCTTATAACGATTTGTCTGATGAGTTAAAGGCGAGAATTACGAACTACGCTAAGCTTCGTACGTTAGTTTCTGCAATAGAAGGGTATTCAACTGCTAAAGTAGTATCTACCGATACCGTAAGCGTTGTGCCTTCGCACGTGCCAAATTACACCTCAACAATTGGAGGCTCGGCTACGACTGGCTACGACGGCTATTACGGAAATTATTTGAAGGCAACTCCAAATTCCGGTGGTAAGGTTGCAATTCAATTTAGTGATTTCGACGCGTCTTTGTATACAAAGATTTACTTTAACATCAGAGTAGTCGGAGCATCTTGTGATATTTACCTTTCTGACGGTATCACAAACGACGGATGGGGCGATGGATGGCATAACACTTGGTCTATGACCGGTTTCTGGGCAAACGACGGAAACTGGATACAAAAGGAGATAGACGTTTCTACCGGTATTTTCTCTGCAAATTGGGCTTTAGGTCTTAGAACAAACACTACCGACGTTTATTTTGAAATTACCAATATCGTAGGCTATGCTCCGGTTCTCGGTGACCAGACGGAAGTTTCGTTTGGAAATATTGCAAATTCCGGAACGAAAAACGCTTACGGCACGGTATACAACCTTACTCAAGGCTGGTCAAGTGAGAAAGATTTAGGCGCGTTCAATGCGGGAATTTTACGTAGTTCACTTAATGAAGGACACGATAGCTTACGTTTTTATATCTATAACCCTAATGAATCTGACCTTGCGTGCTACACTGTAGAAAATAATGATACTTGGGCAAGAGCTGACGTTGCTACGCTTACTGCAAAAGCATGGACGGAAGTTATATTAGGACCTTCGATTATAGAGGCGAACGATTCTTATTTGCTTTACGTGTGTGTTGAGTCTAGCGCGGGTGCGAGCGGATGGCAAATTTCGCCGATTTATTCGTTTGCGTCAAGCGATATAATTGGTAAAGTTCAAGCAAGAATCGACGCTCTTGATTCGAGCAACCTTAACTCTACCGCAATAGAGACGGCTCGTGATATGTACGAGGCTCTTTCGGGAAGCGAAAAGAACGCCGTTGACATTTCTAACCTCGTTGAGTGTGAAGCTGCGCTTTATAGTGGTGAAACCGAATTTGCTTTTGTTACAAATTCTGAGTCTAAGTATAAAATTTACGTTGAAAGCTCTAATAGAGCAGTTGCAGAATTTGTACAATCTCAAATTGATTATATAACGGGCGTAAGCTTAGAGATTGTTACAACAAAGCCTAATCAAATTTCAAATTATTGCTATGCAATAGTAATTGGCTATAAAGATTTCTTTGAAGCAGCAGGTCATACTTATCCTACCGATTTAGGTCGAGCAGGTTACGTTATTAAATCTAACGGTAGAGCAGTATTTATCTGCGCTAACAGTGTAGACGGACACCGTATGGGTGCTATAGCCCTCTTAAGCGAGCTTGTCGGATACGATATGCTTAGCGAAGACTGTGTCGTTTACTCTAAAGACGGAAGCAAAGTAAGCGGAGAGTTAAATATCGAAGTAAGACCTTTTGATTACCGTCAACAGCAAACCTATATGACGGAGAGCGAAGTGTACGGAATGGGTATGCAATCTCATACTGATTTATGGATACCTTCTTCCGAGGGATGGGATATGCATAATACCTTGCATTATCTTCCGACAGAAACCTATAGGTCGGCTCACTCTTCTTGGTATTACGATTATAAGGACTCTGATGGTACAACGAGAACTCAAATTTGCCCTACCGCAGGTGGTAGTTCAGCAGAATTTGACGCTATGACTACGGCAATAGCCAACGCTATGATGGAAAGAATCAACGCTTTCCCAACGATAGAGAATATAAGCTTCTCTATTATGGATACGGCAGATAACGACGACTGTACTTGTTCACGTTGTAAGTTGTACGATACGTTATACGGCGAAGGCGGTTTTGCAGCTGCATGGATAGATTTAATGAACGCAGTAAATGCAAAGATTCGTCCTCAGCTTGCAGAGGGTAGGGTGTTAAACATTGCCTTCCTTGCTTACAGAGGAACGGAAAAAGCTCCTGCAAGCATTGATTCAAACGGAAACGTAACGCTTGTGAAGCGTTATCAGATTAACGATGACGGCACTTATAGCCAAACTGATGAATATCTCAAGTGTGACGAGGGCGTAACCGTATGGCTTGCTCCTATAAACGGACTTTACGCAGAAAACTTTAACCATAGCGGTAATGCAACTACGCTTGCAACTATTAAAAAGTGGTGCGCTATTTCTGACAGCGTATTCGTATGGCTCTACGGCACGAACTTTAAGTACTATATGTACCCATATAATACTTGGCAAGCTTCTGCAGAAAACTATAAGATTTTATACGATTTAGGCGTTAAGGGCGTATGGAGTCAGAGTAACGAAACCGAGGCAACTGCGTTTAGCGACTTAAAATCTTATATCGACTCTAAGTTTATGGTTAACGTAAACGCTGATTATAACCAAGTGTTAAACGATTACTTTGCAAGCTATTTTGGACCCGCAAACGCAAAAATGCGTGAAATGTTTAACTATATAGTAGACAGATGTAATGCAATCGAAGCGAATAACGGCGTAGGTCAAGGCATTTACGACGAGCTTGAATACGAAAAGGGTTGGCTTGTAAAGACTAAATATTCTTATTGGACCGAGGACGAGCTTAATAGCTTAGTAACTATGTGTAACGAAGCAAAAGCGTTGGTAAATGCGGATACTTCTCTTACTGAAGAGCAAAAGACTGCAATTATAAACAGAATTACCAAAGAAAGTCTTTTCCCAAGATACGTCCTTTGTGCGATATATAAAAATACCGGTGACCGCGCTCAATTTAAAGCAGATTGCGAAGCTTTAGGGGTTACGTTATATAAAGAAGCTAATGGAGAATTAAACAGTTTATATTCCTCTTGGGGAGTATAAGACCCTTTACGAATTGTAAAGCTAAGTGAAATACTTGGCAAGATATTAAATTTGCGGTTGACTGCTTTTTGGCGGTCAACCGTGAGAAGGCTAAACCAAGATGATATATCAAAAGAGGTTTAAATGAAAATCAAATATTTAATAATAACGGCTTTGCTGTCCGTTATATGCGCTTTTTGTTGCTCCTGTAATAAGGGGCAACAAAGTGGCGAAAGTCAGTCTT
>JAZNDO010000043.1:0-12069 GCA_045588105.1 Christensenellaceae bacterium
TCGGTAAGAGCATCGTAAGCAGCAACCGCTGAAACGTAAGCAGAGTTTACGTTTGTAAAGTTTGTAACGCTTACTTCAGCAGTAAGAGCTGCTATTAAGTCTTTTGCTCCCTGAGCAATAAATTTATCGTAAGAATAATCAGATGCTACGTCGTCTACTCTAAGTCCGAATACGTAACCTGTGGTTGCAGTAGGATTGATACTGCACAAGCTGCCGATAACAACCTTTTGCTCGCCCCAAAGCTTTTTGTTGGTTGAGGTGTAAGTAAAGTCGTATCCGCCGGCTTTTACAGGTGAAGAGTGTTGAGGGTCGGTTACCTCGAAATGGAAGCTTACCTCTACGCCGTCTTCGGTATCGGTAGTGGTAATAATGATGTTAGTCTTCTGAGCTCTTGAATACCAGTTGTCGTAACCGCTGATAAGCGAAGACATATCGGTTTTAGTAACAACGCCGTCAACACACTCTATTATATCTACTCTACCGTAGGACGCGCCGTAAATAAGACCTAACCAGTTGCCGCTTGCAGAAGATAAATCGTTAGCGTCAACAAAAGAGCCGTCAGCCTTGAAGAGTACCCAGTCGTATCCCCATCCACCGTTATCAAAAATGTTTGAAGAAGAGTCTAACAAAATATCGAGAGTTGAGTTACCGCCAACGGCGACAGAGGTTGCTCTCACGTTGTTAGAGGTTGACCTCATTATACCGTCGTTTATTGCAACGCCGCTTAACAATTCCCAATTAGCAGGGTCAGCAGCAAGACCGTAATCTTCGGGCTCTTCGGGAACCTCAGGAGCTACGTATTCGTAATCGGAAGCTACGTCGTCGACGAGTACGGTATAAATAATAGGGTTAGAATTTGAACCGATGTGACCGATTAATACCTTTTGTTCGCCCCAAAGTCTTGTGTTAGCAGACTCGTAAGTAAAGGTATAAGTTCCGGCCTCACCACTCGCATTTGCGCAGTCGCTTGCAGTATATTCCACGCTGAGCGTTACGCCGTTATCGGTATCGGTCGTCGTAATTACTAAGTTGGTAATTTGCTCGTCGCTGTACCAATGCGCAGCGTTCGGAACACTGTAAATAGGCTTCATAGAAATAACGCCGTCATTGCTTTCTACAACGAACAAGTTACCGCTTGAGCCACCGAACGAAAGACCAAGCCAATCGCCTACCGAAGAGGTAGCAACGCTTGCGTTTGCAACAGGCGTCCAGTTAGCGTCGGGACTCGTTGACTTGAGCATTATCCACTCGTACTGCCATGTACCGTTAGTTTCCGGAGAAGAAATAGTAATATCAACCGTTGAATTACCGCCGATATCGTTAGAAATTGCTTTAACGCTTGTCGCAGTCGAAGCCATAACGCCGTCAGAAACTGCAACGCCGGTTAAAGTTGACCAATTGCTTGCATCGCTTGAATATGCGCCTTCAACCGGGGGCTCCGGTGTATCCGAGGTGGTATCTGTAACGTTCACGTTAATTATAGCGTAATTTTCTTCGGTTACTGTACCGCCGCCAAAGCGTCCGACAGCCATGTGTCCTGTGCCGTGAAGGTTGGTATTCGTGCTCTTGTAGCTTACCGTGTAGGTCGTGCCCGTAGGATTATGGTCAATACCGTCGCTTGCCGTAAACGATGCGGTTACCATTACGCCGTCTTCAACGTCTTTATAATCAATCTTCCATGTATTGGTTTGCTTGAACGCGTACCAGTTATCATATCCGCTCATCGCGCTTGACTCGGCAACTACCGAAACGACGCCGTCCTTACACTCGTAGATAGCAAGAGTGTTCGTATCGTGTCTGATAGCTGCAGCAAGCCATTCGCCCGTAGAGGTCGTAGAGCCGGGATTCCAAACAAAGTTGGTTTCGGAATTTGCCTTGAACATAATTGAGTGATATCCCCACTGTCCGTCGGGAACGTTAGACACCTCAACCACCTCGATAGTGGCATTTGCATAAATCGGATTGGACGCTGCGTTGTACTGCGCGTGTAAGGTCTTTAAACCGCCGTCTGTAACTTGTACCTGGTTTAACCACATCCAATTTGCAGGGTCGGTAGAGAAATTACCTTCATCAGGCTCGTCAGGAGTCTCAACGGATTCCTCGGGAACCTCTTCGGGAGTCGTGTCCGTAACCTTAACGTTTATTATCGAATAGCTTTCTTCGCTAACGGTGCCGCCGCCAAAACGACCGATAGCAATACTACCCGTGCCGTGAAGAGCGGTATTCGTGCTCTTATAGCTTACGGTATGAGTCGTGCCGGTTGGATTGTGACCGATACCGTCGGTTGCCGTAAACGAAGCTGTTACCTCTACGCCGTCTTCAACGTCGTTATATTCAATAACCCAAGTATTGGTT
This sequence comes from Christensenellaceae bacterium, assembly GCA_045588105.1. Classification (GTDB taxonomy): domain Bacteria; phylum Bacillota; class Clostridia; order Christensenellales; family Borkfalkiaceae; genus UBA10281. The sequence goes on from JAZNDO010000043.1 coordinate 2,356, forward strand.
TGGTTAAACATATACCAATTATCAAAACCGCTTACGCCTGTCTTTTCAGCAACTACGGATACAACGCCGTCCTTACACTCGTAAATAGCTAAGGATGAGGTATCACTTCTCATACCTACTGCAAGCCAGTTGCTTGCAGAAGTCGTTTGTCCCGGATTCCAAGCGTAAACGCTTGCGTCGTTTGCCTTGAACATAATTGAATGATATCCCCACTGTCCGTCGGAAATATTTGCGTTTTCAACTACTTCAATCTTAGCGTTTGCGCTAATTGGATTAGACGCTGCATTATAGCTTGCGCCCGTGGTTTTTAAGCCTTCCTCAGTGACCTGAAGCTGATTTAACCACATCCATTTAGACGCGTCTTTGCCAAAGTCAACAGGCTCAGCCTCAGCCGCAAACACGTTCGACACACAAAGTGCGAGTGAAAGAGCTAACGCCATAACCATGCTGAGCATAGTCAAAAGTTTTTTTCTCATTATTTACCTCCTAATTTGCGCTATGCGCATTTAACGTAATAATTTTACTATACGCAAAACGCCAATTCAATTGCAAAAATAAACTGTTTATTTAACATTTATCAACTTGTGCCCTTCAACCGTCTGCAATTACCCTTATTGGTATGCACTTTTTTGCAAATTTTAGCCAAAAAAAAGAGACCTTAACCAAAAAGTTAAAGTCTCGCTCATATAAAAATGTTAAACAGTATGCTTGCCGACGGTTAGAATTAAATCCTTGTATTTAACCTCGCAGTTAGAGGGAATCTCTAAGGAGATGCTTAGCTTACCGTCAGTTTTTTCAACCTCTACCCTTAATTGTCCGTTTGCCGTCTTAAAGGAATATGCAACCTTATCTAAGCCCTCGGGAAGGCTTGGATTAACCTCGAATTTATTAACCCCTACTCTGTCGACTCCGCAAAAATACTTGACCATATATTCGGTAATCGGGCTGTACATATGGTGATTTAAGGAGCTTCTGCACTCAAAGTCCTCGCAAAGTGAGGTCTGACCTTGGTCTATCCAATACGCAAACGAGGGATATTCTCTTCTCGTCAAAATCTTATAGGCTATATCCGAGCGGCCGCATTTACCTAACACCTCGAAAACGTATTTCGTACCTAAAATACCGTAATGCACCGCAAAGTCATGCTCTTCAAGATAACGGCAAACCTCTGCTTTTTTATCTAAAATACCAAAATAATCAAGGGCAGCCATACCGGTTAAGCTCCTTTCGTTTGAGTATTTTTCTTTAATAGCGCGCTTGGTTTGCTCGGCAATCGCAGTATATTTTTCGACCTTGGTCGGGTCTAAGCGTTTGGAAATTTCCGCTAAAGAGCTTGCCATATACATATAATAACAGCTTGTCGAAAGCTCTAACGGACAGGTTTCAAACTCAACGTTTATAGGATAATTCCAATCGCCTAAGCCGACTGCTAAAAGTCCGTCGGTTACGTAATCGGACATATACGCGAAGTATTTTTCTAAATAAGGAAACGCCTCTTTTACGGTGAGGTCGTCGCCGTAATATCTTTGCAAAGCCTCGGGAATACGGAAAAAAGCTATATCCCAAGCAGGGCCGCTGCCCCAGTTAAAGCCCCATCCGCCGCTTGGTATAATCGCGCTAATCTGACCGGACGGAAGCTGATTGTCGAAAAAGTCTTCAATCCACTTTTTGTAGGCAAACTGCATGTCGAAATTATACACGCTCGGCTCTATTGAAAGCTGAGCGTCGCCCGTCCAACCGTTTTTCTCTCTGTGAGGACAGTCGGTGGGTATTCCGTGATAGTTGGAAAGTATTGCGTTAGTAGTCATTGAATACAGCGTATTCAACGTGTCGCAGGACGAAGAAAATTCACCGAGCTTTTTCAAATCGGTATGAACGAAAAACGCTTTTATTTCACGAATTTCAGCGTTGCCGTAAACCGCAACGTATCTGAATCCGTGATATAAAAACTTGGGCTTGTATTCGTTTGTTCCCTCTGCAAGCTTACAGCCGTCCTTTTGATAATCCTTAGTGTTTACAATGTACATACCGTTGGTCGAATTGTCCAATCTACCGTCGGTTAGTCTGTCTGAATATTCAAAATAAACGGTATCGCCCTCTTTTCCCTCGATTTTAGCGTAGCAATAGCCTGCCATACTCTTGCCGAAATCGTAAATTACGCAGTTTTCACCCTTGAAGGACTTAATCGGCTCGATAACCTCGCACTCCCTGATTGGCGGAATATAAGAAGGCTTCAAAGCCCCCCCGGGCGGAGTCGTGAGAAATGCGTTGCGGTATTCCCTCTTTTTTGTAAAGTCGTAAAATTCGCCTACTCTCAAGGTGTTTGCAACAAGCTCGCCGTGAGCGTATTCCCAAGAGGTGTCGGAAACGACGGTTTCCTCTCCGTCGCAGTCAAGCTTGAAAATCATCTTGACGGTATCGCGCCACGGCGCGCGGAAAAATCCCCAGGTGTCCATTGAGGTTTGGTTGTACCAACCGTCGCCAAGGGCTATTTCGATTAAGTTTTCACCCTCTTTCAGTAACTCGCCTACCTCGTAGGTCGAATACAAAACTCTTTTATGATAATCGGTAAACGCAGGCTCCAAGACTCTGTCGCCAACTCGCTTTCCGTTTATATGCATCTCGTAAAAGCCGAGCCCACATACGCTTGCAATTGCCTTGTTTGGCAGGCTTTCTAAAACAAACCTCTTTCTAAAGTTAGGAGAAGGACTGCCGCAGGACTTTCTTTCTTCAACGAAATGGTTTCCGTCGGATATCCATCTCGCCCTGCCAAAATCTGCCGTTGCAGAGATAAAAAACGCCTTGTCGGATGTCTCCTCGTAGCAGTCGGTTTTAACTTTTACGAAGAAAGAATATTCCTTTAAAGGAATAAGCTTTAAATCTTCTACCGTTAAAACCTGCAAATCGGTGTTTTCGTCTTTTGTGTAAATTACCTCTTCGCCGTCTAAAACCGTGAGTGTAACCGACAATTGCTTTTTGCAGTCTGAAAGCTTCCATGCAAAATACAGGCTGCCGCTTGCGTTTACTGAATTTTCCTGACCGTTTACGGTCAAACCGTATACCTTTTTCATAATCAAATGTCAAACCACTTAAACGGCTCTTCCAAAGCCTTTTTCGCAACGTCAAGCATACCCATAAGGTCTACCGTTTCTCCGCTGTCTACCGGAACCTTACCCGTTGCGAAAAACTCAACGAGCTGTTCCATGCTTCTTTGCTGATAGCCGTCGCCAATCGTATAGTAATGTGCCGTATTGTCGGGCATTTCTGCCGAAATTATAAAAGGTACGCCGTACGGGTCGTCGGTGTGCATTTGTAAAAACGCGGCGGTTCTTCCGTTACCATAGTCTACGATTATGTTTCTGTGTCTTGAATTCTGTACAGCCATCATACGCTTAGCGCCGCTCTTCATTACCGTACACATAATTTCAAAAATGTGTATTGCGTAAATATCGAAAAGATAGCATCCCGTAACCATACAGTGGTCAGCGCCTACCGCGCTTTCTCTGTAAGGCTTTAGCTCGTCTGCAAAGCGGAGAGAGGAGCTTGAATAGGTCGGCGTGCCGTACTCCTTTGCCAAATTGAAAATCTTTTGCGCCGTAGCCTTGTCGGGAGCAAAGGTTTTGTCTATAAACGTCGGTTTACCGCTCTTTAAGGCGTACTCGGAAAGCTCGTAGTGAAACTGCGGATGGTCGGGAGAAAGCACTACTATAAAGTCGGACTTGTCCACAAGCTCTTCGATAGTATCGCACCTCTCTACGTTATGAACCTTGCACCACTCGTCGGTTGTAACTCCGTCGGGCGCAACGTCGGTTTTTGCGTACGCGTAGCATACGTCAAAGCCAAGCTCCTTTGCCCTTGGATTGCTTCTTATCATATCGGGATAGTTGTTTGCATGCCATTCACTTAAATAATTGTCAATAAAGCCTATCTTTTTCATATTATAGCATTTCCTTTATTTTTGATATTTCTACGCCGAAAACGGCGCTTGAGTCCGTAAATAAAACAATTTTATCGGAGGATGGCTTAGGTAAAACGGTTTTACCTATACTCTTTCCTTCACAAAAGACCTCTATTACGCATTTATCGAAAAATATGGTCATTTCGGTTGATTTTAAGCCTTTTTCAATTGAGCACTCTACCGTTGATTTGTATTCGTAATCTCTAAATTCGAACATAAATTTATTGCAAAGGGGATGCTCTTTTGACGAATTTTCGTGGTCTAAAATTAGTTTTCCCTCGTCAAAGTTTATATAGATTGAAGTGTATTCACCGTCGCCTACTCCAACCTTGACGCCGCATTTTCCGTCGCCGTCTATTTTTAGCCTCAGCATAAACGAGTTCGCTCTGTACGGCAACAGGAATTCGCCGTTTTTCAGGCTGATTACCTCTTCGTAATCCTTTTCAAAATAATTAAAAACGTTTTTGTGCGGATATACTTCAAGCTCGCCGTCAGAGTTGATTTTTAAGGCTTTTGGAAGGGTTAAAGCTCCGCTCCAGCCTCTATTAAGCAAAAGCTCGTCCTTTAACCTCACGGTAAGCCAGCTCTTGTAGACCAATTCGTTTCCGTCCTTAAAAACGCTTTGCCCCATCTCGTTTCCGCTGTGGTAGTTAAATCTTCCGCTCGATATAAGCTCGAATTTAAAGTCCTTGATTTTGCCAACGTAGTACAACACACCGCTTAAATGACTTGAAACGGTATAAAGATAGAGTCCGTTTTCAATCTCGGTTAAATTTGGGCAAGCCAAATCCTCTCTATCCTCAAGCTCGTCGGGAGAAAAGAATATACCCTTGCACTCCCACGATTTTAAATCGTCTGAAACGAATACGTAATTCGCAGGCCTGCCGGTTTTTACGTCTTTATTTCCGGTCAACAGACAGTATTTACCGCCGTGAACGAAAACGTTTGAAGCGTCGTAAACGGCATAGCCGTTACCCTCGGTCGGCATTTTTATCACCGGGTTTCCCTGATATTTCTTCCACCTTTTCAGCTCACTGTCGCTACAGTCCTCGGGGTAAGCGTAGCAAATTCCGTGCGAATAAGCGTAGTAAACTATGATGGGCTTTTCTTCATAGAAGAAAACGTTACCGCTCCACGCTCCCTTATCGTCGAATGGACTGTCGGGAAGAATAGGCGTGCCCTGATATTTCCAACGCACCAAATCTTGACTTGTGCAGTGCATCCATGATTTAATACCCGAATCGTTTGCGTAATATCCGTATTGAAAAAACAAATGATATGTGTCCTTGTATTTAAAGAACGCGTTTACGTCGTTTATATATCCGCCGAAGGGTGGGCTTATATGAAATTTCGGGATATGAGAAAAATCAGTTATACGGCTTTCGACCTGACCGAATCTTTCGTCGAAAAGGCTAATCTTCATTATTACTTGGTTCCTTATTTGTACTTAGGCATCCGAATTACAGTGTTTTTTATTTATATTTGGGAATCCAGTCGCCGTGAGCCTCGAAAAGGTCGTCGCAAAGGCTTCTTATATCGTCTAACGAAAGCTCGGCAGAGGTGTGTGGGTCTAAGTATGCGGACATATAAACGAGGTCCTTACTTCTCTTTTGAGCGGCTTCTATTACTAAGTTTTGAACGTTGATATTCGTTCTGTTTAAAGCGGCAAGCTGCTCGGGCAAGTCGCCTACAAAGCAAGGATTTATACCGCTTCTGTCAACCAAGCACTTTACCTCTACGCATGCGTTTTGAGGCAAATTGGTGATAAGTCCCTTATTTAAAACGTTGCCGTGTATTTCGTACGGAACGTTATTTACCACCGCATTTATTATATACGCGGCAAATTCCCTGCTCTTTTCGTGCTCGATATCCGCTGAAAGCACCTGCTCCCTGAGGTTTTTCCATCCCTCTATTTGATTTACGCAGCGCCTTGGATATTCGTCGAGAGGAATTTTAAACCTGTCGATAAGCTCGGGATAATTCTTTTTGATATAATACGGATTATATTCCGCCGTATGCTCGCTGGACTCGGTGTTATAGTACCCGAAACGGTGCATCATATCGTGGCGGACCAAATCCCACTGTATGCCGCCCGAGTATTTCTCGTCCCTTGAACGGCGTTTAATTTCGGGATAAAGGTCGTTTCCGTCCTTATCCTCAATCTTTAAAAGCCACGCCTGGTGGTTAATACCTGCAATTTCCGTCTTACAGCTATCTAAATGCTCGCTCATTTGCAATGATTCAAGCAAGCCCTTTGCGCACACCTGAACGCTGTGACAAAGCCCAACTGTCTGCATATCGAAATTTCTTTGCATATATCCCGACAGTATCGCCATAGGATTGGTGTAATTTATAAACAGAGCCTTAGGACAAAGCTCAGCCATTTCCCTGCCGAAATCGTCCATAACGGGTATCGTACGCAAAGCGCGGAAAATACCGCCTATGCCCAAAGTGTCTGCAATCGTTTGTCTAAGCCCGTATTTTTTAGGTATTTCAAAGTCTGTAACCGTGCACGGCTCGTAGCCACCAACTTGAACAGCATTGATAACGAAATCTGCGCTCTTTAAAGCCTCTCTTCTGTCAAGATACGCTTTTATTGTCGCCTTTCCGTTATATTTTCTATTGATATTTTCAAGCATCAATCTTGAATCCTCAAGCCTTACGGGGTCGATATCGTATAGGGCGAAGTGCATCTCGCCTATTTCGGGAGTTAAAATACAGTCGCCTAAGACGTTTTTTGCAAATACGGTGCTGCCTGCACCCAAAAAAGTAATTTTTATCATTTTAAACCTCTCAATCTTTTTTGCAATTTTATTTTGCATTTTAATTGTACCACCGTAAAATTTGTGATACAATAAATTTTGTTACTAAAACTATAAAATTTGTAAGGTGTAAAAAATGATTGTAATAGGAAATAATTTATCGTATTTCACTTCGGGTAAAACCTACCCTATAAATAACTTAAATTTATCGCTCGTCAATTTCGGAATACAAATGAGCGACCCCCGTCACAGCCAAGGTCCTACCATAAAGACAGAGCATGTATTGCAATACGTCTATAACGGAAGGGGAACTCTAATCATAGCAGGCAAAAGCTTTGAGGTTAGTAAGGGCGACTTGTTTTATTTACCAAAAAACGTGGTTGTAACCTACTTTTCAGACTGTAATAACCCCTACGAATACTATTGGCTCGGCGTTGACGGAGCAAGCGCCAAAAGCCTTATAAACGGTATAGGGCTAAACGAAAGCAGCCCCGTTAAAAGAATTGAAAACGAAGAAATAATTACGAATTTCGAACACCTACGCCGTTCTGTTGAAAAAAACAGTCTTTCGGGGTTTATTGAGGCAAACTCATATATGTTCAAGCTTGTTTCGCTCTTCCTTTCAACTGAAGAGGAAAACAATAAAATTCTAAAAAACGTAAGTGTTGAAAGCGTAAACAAAGCCGTTTATTTCATACAAAGTAATTTTGGCAAGGATATAAACGTAACAGAAATTTCTGAGGCCGTCGGACTAAACCGAAATTACTTTTGCGGGCTTTTTAAAAAATATACGGGCTCCTCGCCGGTTGACTATCTTATGAGCTATCGGATAAACCAAGCCAAGCTGATGCTTGCAAACGGTATGAGAGTTACAGAAACCGCTATAAGCTGCGGCTTTAACTCCCCCTCCAACTTCGGCTCTCAATTTAAAAAATCTGTCGGCGTTACTCCGTCATCTTACAGAAAATGCACATTTGATACAACGAATAAATATATCAATTCTTAATTTTTACTTAGGTATACCAAGTCAGACAAGAATTTTAACGAAGCATACGCCAAATCGGGTTTTTTAAATCAGGTTCGTTTTATTCTCGTGTGGTATAGCATACGGCGAGCCTCTGAATACCTTTTTCGGTGTTCAAAGCTGCTCGCCGTTTTACATTGCCCAGTGATTTATTTTACAAGCTCGCAAAGGTCGCTTTGTCCGCTTTGCGAAACGTATAAATAGCTTCCCTTTATTTCGGTGACCTCGTCTAAAACCCAACGGTTTGCCAATTCTCCGTCAATTTTTAGGAATATATAAACGGTTTCTCCGCCGTATATTCTCAATATTCCGACCTCGATATCGTATTCGGTATCGGCCTTAAGCGATATATTTACCGTTTGCGTACCAATCATTGCAAAGGTTGAAGCAATAGCTACCGCGTAGCTGCTTCTCTTCTTTTCGGCAGTCAAGAAATTAATTCTAAGCGTACCCTTACTAAAATCTGCGGAGTTGTTGGTTTTTACTCTGAATTTGATAGAATAGCACTCACTATCTACCTGAGTACAGAATCCGTCGGCTAAGGTAGCTTCCTCAAGACCCAAATCATCCAAGGTATATCTCGCAAACTCGTTACCCCTGTAGGAGCCAAGAGTATCACTTAAATTATCAACGGTAGGTATCGTTAAATTCGAGGTGTCTGCCTCAGGAACGAAATCCGGGTCGTCTTTATCATATAAAAGTATATATGGGTCGACGATTGAGCCGTCCTCTTGAGATACGGGGATACAGGTTCCTCCTATCATAGGATATGCGCTTCCGTCGTTTTGCCCCTTAATCTGTCCGGTTGAGGGATAATAATAATTTATCGTATCGTAGGTTGAGCTCTTTTGACCAAAGGTAAGCCTTATACCCTCGTGCATAATGCTCGCGCTGTTTCTATGCTCGTGACCTACGAAAACGCTGTCTACGCCAAGAGCCTTGAAGCTGTTCCAAACTCTGTAATCGCTGTCCCAAGGACCGTAGGTGTTACCTATAACGCCGAAATCGCCCTCCCTGCCGACTATGTCGAGGTTAATTGGGTTGTTGTTGACGTCCGACGTGTAGCCGTAGGTCATCGCAGCGTCCTGGAATGCCTTAATGGGAATATGGAAGCAGAAGGAAATTTTTACGTTTGGATATTCTTCCTTCAATTTGGTTATAGATTCCGTATACCACTCAATTTGGTCGTCACCAAAGCCCTGAAACTTGACCGTATGACCGTTATCCGTGGACGCCTCGCTCAAATTGCCCGAGCCGTTGGTATCCATCATATAAAATACTCTCTTTAAAACTCCGCCCTGAGAAAGACCGACGGTATAGTTACCGTTACCTGTCAAATCCCTTTGCTTGAATAAGCAATATTCCGAGCTTTCATACTGCTCGCATTGCCAATCTACGCCGAGATGCGTTTCGGGGTCGTGGTTTCCAAGAACAGGAGCCCATGGAGTTTTGAACGAATCCATAAATTCTATAAGCTCTAACAGTCTTTCGCCGCTGTCGTCAAACTCGCCGTATACATTATCGCCCGCCATTATAATAAGGTCGGGATCATATTTTTCAATAACCTGTCTTAAATAGTTAAAATATCTGCTGACAGGACCGCCACCGCCTATCCACGCAGTACCTATACGGGACTGAAATCTCTGCTGAGAGCCGTCTAAAACCTGAATATCGGAAAGCTGTAATACGCGGATATCTCTACCCTCTTCAACCTCGACAATAAAATCTACGAGAGGCTCTTTGATTTCTTGAACGTTGCTTTCGCTCTCATCCTCACTCTCGCTTTGCACGTTGCTTTCACTCTCGCCCTCGCTCGTCGATTGGCTTTGCGGCTCTGTATAAGACTGACTTTCAGAGTCTTGCTTAGACGCGCTTTGCGTTCCTGTTCCCGTGCAGGCAAAGCTGCCGAAGGCTATGCAAAGGGGCACTATAAACAGTAAAATTTTGTATAAAAACGATTTTTTCATACT
>JAZNDO010000044.1:0-4703 GCA_045588105.1 Christensenellaceae bacterium
CAGTTTAACAAGCGTAGTAATAGGTGGCAGCGTAACGAGTATTGGAGCTTATGCGTTCTATAATTGCGGCAGTTTAACAAGCGTAGTAATAGGGGACGGCGTAACGAGTATTGGACTTTGTGCGTTCTATAATTGCGGCAGTTTAACAAGCGTAGTAATAGGCGGCGGTGTAACGAGTATTGGTAATTATGCGTTCAAATATTGCGGCAGTTTAACAAGCGTATATTATAAAGGTACAAGTAGCGAGTGGAGCAGTATTTCAAAAGGCTCATATAATGAAGATTTAACAAACGCTACGAGATATTATTATATCGAAAACGAAGCTGACGTACCGACTGACGGCGGTAACTATTGGCACTACGACGAGGACGGAATTATTGCAATATGGTAAAGTTTTAGCACGGCTAAATCTTTATAAAAAAATTACGGCGAGCACGAATTTGTGCTCGCCGTTTTACCCTTTAAGTCGCTACGCGCCTCATCGCAAATCGACCTTTTGTCAACAAATTGCTGAAATCAAAGTAGATTCTATCGCAACTGTCGTTGCTCCAGAATGACAAAATTATGGCAAGAGTCTATCATTGCCTACGGCAATTTTAGAATGACAATAAATATGGGTGAAGCGTCACGCTTCCTACGTCGCGTTGCCCCTCTCAGTCGCTATGCGCCAGCTCCCCCAAAGGGGGAGCCTGTGTAAAAGTCACTCTGGAGCGAAGCGATAGCGAAAAGATAGAGTTGCTAAAATTCATAATTTTACAAAATTCGACATAGATTTAGCAAGAGGTTAAATTTATGCTGTGGGATTTTTTAAACTTTATCGTAGGTAAAATCGTCTTTTTTTGCTCAAGCGTAGGGGGTGATTGCTTTCCTAAGCCATTATCGCCTGACGACGAGGCTAAATATCTTACTGCTTTTAGAGAAAAGGGCGACCAAAAAGCCAAAGAAATGCTTATTAAACACAATCTACGCTTAGTTGCGCATATCGCTAAAAAATATCAAGGGGCAGAGGATAACGACGATTTGATTTCGGTAGGCTCGATAGGGCTTATAAAGGCTATAAACACTTATACGCCGGGCAAGGGTACTCAGCTTGCAACGTATACGGCAAGATGTATAGAAAACGAGATTTTAATGCTACTTCGCGCAAATAAAAAGCATAAAAACAACGTTTCGCTATACGATACTATCGGGCAGGATAAGGATGGAAACGAGTTAAACGTTATAGACCTGTTATCCGAGCAAGAGGACAGCGTGCTTATAAAGGTTGAAAACAGACTTTTAAAGCAAAAGTTTTTGTCGGTTATGAAGGAGTGCTTAACCCCGCGTGAGTTTAAAATTATATGCCTACGCTACGGCTTGAAGGGTGGTAGACCTCTTGCGCAAAGAGAGGTTGCAGTTTTATTAAAAATTTCTCGCTCGTACATATCAAGAATTGAGAAAAAAGCTATCGAAAAGCTTAAAGCCGAGGTAAAAAGAAGAGAGTTTTTCGTTGATTAGTCAAAAATCTATTTTATTTTATAAAATAACTTGCAAAAATCCTTAGTTTATTATACAATGAAATCAATAATAAACGGAGGGGCAGTTTTTCTGCAAAATACTATGAAATACTATTTATCAATAGATATCGGCGCGTCAAGCGGCAGACATATTCTTTCTCATATCGAAGACGGTAAGCTTATTTTAGAAGAGGTTTTCCGTTTTGAAAACGGTATGGAAGAGCGTGACGGTCACCTTATTTGGGACTATAAAAAGCTCTTTGCAAACATTGTTGAGGGTATGAAAGAGTGTAAAAAGCTCGGCAAAGTGCCCGAAACTGTCGGTATTGATACTTGGGGCGTAGACTACGCGCTTATTGATAAAGACGACAACGTTATAGGCGAGGTTTTCGCTTATAGAGATTCGAGAACGGAAGAGCCTATCAAAAAGGTTCATTCAATCGTTCCGTTTGAAAAGCTTTACGAGAGAACGGGCTCTCAATTCCAGATTTATAACACCGTATATCAGCTTTATACCGATAAGCTTTCGGGTAAGCTTGATAAAGCAGAAAGATTTTTGATGATGCCCGACTTTTTCAATTTCCTCTTGACGGGCGTTAAGAAAAACGAATTCACCAACGCGTCCACAAGCGGTATTTTATCCGCTAAAACGAGAGAGTGGGATATGGAAACGGTTAAGGATTTGGGTCTTCCCGAAAAGCTTTTCGGTGAGCTTAGCGACCCCGCTACCTTAGTCGGAACCTTAAAGCCCGAGCTTATTGAAGAAATCGGCTACGACGTTAAGGTCGTTCTTACTGCAACGCACGATACTGCAAGTGCGGTAATGGCTGTTCCCGAGCTTGGCTGTCCTCTTTATATTTCAAGCGGTACTTGGTCGCTTTTGGGTATTGAAATTCCAAATGCAATCTCCAGCGCAGACGCATTAGCCGCTAACTTCACAAACGAGGGCGGATTTGGCAGAACGACGAGATTCCTTAAAAATATTATGGGTCTTTGGATGATTCAAAGCGTAAGACGCGAGCACGGTAAAAAGTATTCGTTTGCAGATTACGTAGTGCTTTCTAAAGAGGTTAAGGACTTTGACAGTATAGTTGACGTAAACGACCAAAGCTTTTTAGCTCCCGACAGTATGATTGGCGCAATTCAAGATTATTGCCGTAAGACCAACCAAAAAGTACCCGAAACTCCCGGTGAAATCGCCCTTTGCGTTTACGACAGCTTAGCAGTTTGCTATGCTAAAGCAGTAGACGTGATTGAAAACGTTACCGGTTATAAGTTCGACACCATTAACGTCGTTGGCGGTGGATGTCAAAATATGTACCTCAACGAGCTTACTGCAAAGCGTACGGGCAGAAAGGTTATGGCAGGCCCTGTTGAGGCTACTGCGATTGGCAACGCGATTGCTCAACTCTTGTATGACGGAGCAGTTAAGGATTTGGACGAGGCTAAGATGCTCGTTAAAAACTCTTTTGATGTTAAAACTATTTGTTAAAGCTACGTTACACAGTCTTGCTGATAAAAGATAAATTTATTTAAAAAGTTAGGCGCCGAGCGAAATTTTCGCTCGGCGCCTCTTATATTTAGCTATTGCATATCTTCAAAAATTTTCAAGCCTGACTTTTTTAAAATCTTAGTTATGATTTTAGAGGTCAAGTGGGGCGCAAGCTTATAAAAGAAATTCATAAGCTTTGCATCGTAACCTATAATTTTAAGCTTTTTCTTTTTTCTAATCGCCTTAATAGTTTTTAAGGCAACCTTTTGCGGTGAAGAGCTTAATCTTTTAATCAGCTTAAAATCCTTTTCTTCGCCCAATTGATTTCTGAATATATCGGTATCGGTAAATCCCGGGCAGATACAGGTCACCTGTCCGTTTTTGCCGATTTCGGCAGAAAGGCAAAGCGAAAAGCTTTTTAGGGCAGACTTAGAAGCGGCGTATCCGGAAATGCCTGCAAAGGTAACGAGCGACGCGCTTGAAGCAACGTTTACGACTGTCGGATATTCCGACTGCTTAAGCAGCGGTAAAAGGTGCTTTGCAGAGTATACGCAAGATAAAAAGTTTACCTTTAAAACGTGCTCGATTTGCGAAGCTTCGGTCTTTTCAAAGGTGGAAAATTTTGGTAAAATACCTGCGCAGTTTATTATGACGTCAGGGATAAAATCTGTATCCTTTAGCCTTAAAGCAAGGCTTTCCCAATTGTTCTCCTCGCTGACGTCAAAAAGAGAAAAACCGCATATATTATCTGCGTTTTTTAAAGTTTTTATGAAAGATATAACTTTGTTTTCGTCCCTTGCAATGCCGTAAATTCTGCAGTTGTATGTTTGGATAAGCTGAGTTGCAATCTCCTTTCCTATTCCCGAAGAAAAACCGCTTATTATAATATTTTTGTTTTTTAAATTTAATTTAGCCATAAAGATATTTTATCATTTTTTTGTCAATATTACAATAGAATTTTAATATATTTGAATAGGGGTTGAAAAAATGAAAATACTAAGCCAAAGAAGGCTGAGCGTAATTACAGCAATTATACTTTGCATACTTATAATAGGCGTTGCGATAGTTTGCTTTTTGCCGAGCAAGGTCGTTTATATTTCAGGCGGAAAAACCTACGAGCCTATTTATTCGGGTAGCCGTGAGCAAAACGGCGTTGCGCTTACCTTTAACGTTTACGAGGGAGCGAGCGTCGTAGAGGGTATTTTAGAAGAGCTTAACAAAAGGGGAGCAAAAGCAACCTTTTTTATTGGAGGCTGTTGGGCTGACGATAATTTGGATTTGGTAAAAAAAATTATTGACGACGGACACGAGGTCGGCAGTCACGGTTATTATCACAAGGACCACTCAAAGCTGAGCGAGGAGCAAAATAAGGTGGAAATGTCCCTTTTACACGATTTAATTGAAAAGGAGCTTGGCTACGAAATTAAGCTTTTCGCTCCGCCGTCGGGGGCTTTTTCGGTTGACACCTTAAAGGTTGCCGAAAATTTAGGCTATAAAACTATCTTATGGAGTAAAGATACCGTTGATTGGCGTGACAAAAATCAAAAAATAGTGTATAATAGAGCAACTAAGAACGTTTCGGGTGGAGATATCGTGCTTATGCATCCTAAAGAGCATACCCTAATGGCTCTTCCCGATATTTTAGAATATTATAAAAGCAAGGGGCTGTCGATTGTTACGGTCAGTCAATGTATAGGTTAAAATGTTTTTTAAGG
>JAZNDO010000045.1:0-1951 GCA_045588105.1 Christensenellaceae bacterium
GTGGTGTTTTGTTTTGGTGACCCCTACGAGAATCGAACTCGTGTTACCGCCGTGAAAGGGCGATGTCTTGACCGCTTGACCAAGGGGCCGGATCAAGGGTAGTGTGGTAGCGGCGGTCAGATTCGAACCAACGACCTGCCGGGTATGAACCGGCCGCTATAACCAGCTAAGCTACGCCGCCATATTATAAAATTGTGCTTTCGGCAGATAATTGCTCATCTGCCGAAGCAAATGGTTGCGGAGGTGGGATTTGAACCTCACGACCTCCGGGTTATGAGCCCGACGAGCTACCAAGCTGCTCTACTCCGCGACGAGTACATTCACGTCGAATGCTCATATATCTTACATTATAATTAAGAATTTGTCAACAGTTTTCGCGCATTTTTTTAAAAAAATATTTTTTTATTTGTAACTTATCTTTTATTGTTAAAAACACGCTGTTTTTATTGTAAAAATCAATAAAAATTGATATAATACAGTTTATAAGAGGTCGAAATTTCTATTTATAGATAAAGTTATATCTTATATTTTATCGGGGAGGGCTAAATGCTTAATAAAAATTTATTTTCAAGTGGCGACGTCGTTGCCGTAGCCCTTTCAGGCGGTAAGGATTCGGTTTGTCTTTTTCATCTTTTGCTTTCACGTGCTAAAGAGCTTGATATTACCGTAAAGGCGATAAACGTTGAGCACGGAATCAGGGGTGAAAGCTCAATAAACGACAGCCTGTTCGTAAAAAACCTGTGCGAGGGCTTAAACGTGCCCTTGAAGGCGCTTGCGTTTGACTGCGTTACTTATTCAAAAGAAAACGGTTTGTCAGTTGAAGAGGGCGCGAGAAGGCTTAGATATCAAAGCTTTTTAAGATTGATAGAAGAAGGCTTTTGCGATAAGGTCGCAACCGCGCATCATCTTTCCGATAACGTTGAAACTGTGCTTTTAAACCTTTTCAGAGGCGCGTCTCCTTCGGGGCTCAAGGGTATACCCGAATCTGCTTATAACGGCAAAATAATTCGCCCTATATTGAACGTCACGCGTGAAGATATAGACCGTTACGTTGACGAAAATGGGTTTAAATTCGTTGTTGACGAGAGTAATGACAGCTGTGAATATTCAAGAAATTTTTTAAGGCTTAACGTAATTCCTCAAATCAAAAGCCGTTTCCCCGAAATGGAAAGCGCAATCAAGCGCTTTATCGACGTGCTGAGTGAAGAGGATGCGATTTTGTCAAAGCAGGCAAATGCTGCTGTTACGGCTAAAGACGGAAAGATTCTTATAAGCTGCTCGGTCGAAAATCCTATTTTTGCAAGGGCGTGCGTCATCGCTATGAAGACAAGTGGAATTACAAAAGATTACGATAAAGCGCATATAGACGGACTTGTTGCCCTCAAAACCTCTCAAAACGGCAAGCGGATAAGCCTTTTAAACGGAGTCGTTGGCGTTAAGGAATACGACAGTATCGCGCTTTATAATCAAGACAAGGTGGAAGAGAGCGAAAAGCCTTTCGCTATAGGGCAAAGCACTGTTGGGAAATATAATATTTGCGTTGAAAGATGTCGTTTGCCGATTGATTATAAAAGCAAGAAAAAGGGCGAGCTGTATTTTGATTTAGACAAAATCCCTTATGGCGCGATTATAAGGACAAGACAAGACGGAGATACCTTTACCAAATTTGGCGGAGGAACTAAAAATCTCGGCGACTATATGACCGACAAAAAAGTCCCCTTATTGGAAAGGGACGGTTTACCGATAATTGCAGTTAATCAAGAGGTTTTGATTTTGTGTGGGGTAGAAATTTCAGACACGGTCAAGATAGACTCGCAAACCAAAAATATAGCTAAAATAATTCTAAATTAACCTTTAAAAAGGTTGCAACGAAAGAGTAAAAGTGTTAAAATCGTTATAAAGGAGAAGGGGTATGGCAAAACATTTTATACTTATAACGTCGCCGCCTGCG
>JAZNDO010000046.1:0-14561 GCA_045588105.1 Christensenellaceae bacterium
AGCTTACTTTCCATTGTTTTCGGGTTAATTTCCTTCGTGCTTACTCCGCCTGCCGTTACAATCGCCTCGTTTAAATCTCTTAGCGACGAGGGCCTCATAGTAAAACCTTTAATCGTATCTATAAGTTTTTTGCGGTTTTCAGCCTTAAATTCACTATTTTTAATTTCTCCGTTAATCTCCGCACTTCTTATTATTACAGGAATTAAACCTTTTAAAAGCAAGTCGTCGAGAGAATTTTTAATTTGTTTGTTTTTATATTTGTCGAAATCTCTTAAAATTCTTGCGTCTAACTGCTCCTCTGAAAGGGCCGGCTTTAGGTCTAACTTTAAGGTAATATCGTTTGCGTTGCTTCTGTTTATATAGCTTGACGCGGATAAAACGATAGGACCTGAAATTCCGAAATGAGTAAACAGCATTTCACCGAAATCGCTGAAAATCTGCTTTTGACCGCGATATGCTGTAAGCCTTACGTTTTTAAGTGAAATACCCTGTAATTGCCTGTAAAAATCACCCTTTAAATTGATTCCGCAAAGGGCGGATTTTGGCTCTACGACAGTATGCCCCAATGCTTTTGCAAATTTAAAACCGTCGCCTGTGCTACCCGTCAACGGATAGCTGACACCACCGGTACAAACGATAACCTTGTCGCAGTCGATTTTTTCTTTATCAGTCGTTACGGAGCAAATCACGCCGTCCTTTTGGTTTACGCTGAGCACCGTTTCGTTAAGTCTTACGCAAACGCCTGCCTCTTTAAGATAATTTTCAAGACATTTTGTAATATCGCTTGCCTTATCGCTGATTGGGTACACTCTGTTACCGCGTTCGGTTTTAAGAGGTGTTTTCTTACTTAAGAATTCCATAAATTTTTCGGGAGAAAACTTATAGATTGCCCCCATCAAAAATTTTGGATTAGATACGACGTTTTCTAAAAACTCCTCCTCGGTGCAATCGTTGGTAACGTTACATCTTCCCTTTCCGCTTATATAAAGCTTTTTACCGAGCTTTTCATTTTTTTCAATTAAAACGACGTCGTTTCCCAATATTGCGCTGAAATACGCCGCTATAAGCCCTGCGGGGCCGCCACCGATTACAACCGTTTTCATTAAAAGCTAAAATCCTTTAATTTATCTATAATTTTGTTTGCCGTTCTATTGTATATTATAGGCGTAACCGTAACAAAACCGCGTTTTGCATAGGCTACGTCGCAATTTTCGTCTTTAATTTCTTCGACGGGAGCGCCTACAAGCTGATAGGTGTCCTCTGCCGTTTTTACGTAATTATCAGTATATAAATGTATGCCGAGAGGCACGATTTTTACCCCTTTTTCTTTGCCGTTTGGGAAATTTACGTTTAAGGTGTAGTCGGGCGAGCAAATATCGACCAATTTGTCAAAAATATTCTCTAAGGTGACAACGTTTGCTTTAAAATTACAGTCGGAATGGGCGTAATTGGAAAAAGCTATACCCTTTATTCCAAAGAAATTACCCTCTAAGCAAGCTGAAATAGTACCCGAATAAACGGTATCGCTGCCCAAGTTATGCCCCTTATTAATACCCGAGCATACCAAATCAAATTTTATATCCGAAAAATAATGAGCGGCAAATTTCACGCAGTCCGCAGGTGTTCCGCTCATTGAAAAAGCTCTGTATTTATCGGAAATTTTAAGTTCTTTTACAATTATATCCTTATAGATGGATAAGGAATGTGAAAATGCCGAACGGTTACCGTCCGGCGCAACGACGGTTACGTCGTGTTTTACAGATAGGAAATCGGCGAGGGCTTTTATGCCCTCGCTCATAATTCCGTCGTCGTTTACAACTAAAATTTTCATACGGGATATACGCCGTCAACGTTGTCCGCTAAATCTTTATCAACGGCTTTTTTGTTTGCAAGTCTCCACTTGAAGTAGTTGATTGCAACCTCGTTGAAAAGCGCGTAAGATAAAACGTCTTCCTCTTTGGTGTAATATTCGGCAATTTCTGCCTTATATTTTTCATATTCAGGCTCGATAAGGTCTGCAGGACGGCAGGTAATAATCTTTTCGTCGCCAACGACCTTTTTAACGATTTCAGCATCAGGCTCAGCAGGAAGTCTGCCGTATTCGCCCTTTAAGAGATTTTTAAACTCTTTTGTAACCATCTTGTATCTCTCGCCGTTTATAACGTTTAAAACTGCTTGAGTACCAACGATTTGACTTGTCGGAGTTACGAGAGGAGGATAACCTGCGTCCTTTCTTACGTTAGGAACTTCAGCTAAAACCTCGTCGAGCTTGTCAAGCTTGCCCTGCTGCTTTAACTGATTCATAAGGTTAGAAAGCATACCGCCGGGAACTTGATATATTAAAGTATTAACGTCAACCTTTCTTACGTTAGGGTTAAGCGAGCCCGATTTTTCAAGCTCGTTTGCAACGCCCTTGAAGTGGTTTGTAATCGGAACGAGCTTGGTAAGGTCGATACCCGTGTCATATTCAGTGCCCTGAAGTGTTGCAACGAAGGCTTCGGTTGCAGGGTTTGCAGTACCGTTTCCGAGTGCAGAAAGAGCCGTATCCACGATATCGCAGCCTGCCTCAATAGCCTTGAGGTTTACCATATCGCCCGTACCCGTCGTATTGTGGGTATGAAGGTGAATCTTCGTTTCGGGCTTTAATACAGCCCTCATATCCTTAACAAGCTCGTACGCGGTATAAGTAAGAAGAAGGTTTGCCATATCCTTAATACAAATGTTATCTGCGCCTAAATGCTCAAGCTCTTTTGCAAGTCTTACGAAATAGTCGTTAGTGTGTACCGGGCTCGTAGTGTAGCTGATTGCAGCCTCGCAAATACCGCCGTATTTTTTAATTGCCTTCATAGCCGTAGCTAAGTTTCTCGTGTCGTTTAACGCGTCGAAAACTCTTATTACCTTAACGCCGTTTTTAATCGAATATTCAACGAATTTTTCAACAACGTCGTCCGAATAGTGCTTATATCCCAAAAGGTTCTGACCTCTTAAAAGCATTTGAATCGGAGTGTTTTTAAGGTGAGATTTTAAGGTGGTAAGTCTTTCCCATGGGTCTTCGTTCAAAAAGCGAAGGCAAGAGTCGAAGGTTGCGCCGCCCCACGCCTCTAACGAATAATATCCGATTTCGTCGAGCTGGTCGAGAGCCGGGAGCATTTGCTCCAACGTCATTCTCGTAGCAGCCTGCGATTGATGCGCGTCACGAAGAATTGTATCTGTAATTAAAACTTTTTTAGCCATAATTTATTTTCTCCTTAAAATTTAAGCGAAAAGCGCTAAAAGAACGCCCGCTGCTATTGCAGAGCCGATAACGCCTGCAACGTTTGGACCCATTGCGTGCATAAGCAAGTGGTTGTCCGGGTCCTCTTCACGACCAACGTCTTGAGAAATTCTTGCAGCCATTGGAACTGCAGAAACACCTGCAGAGCCGATAAGAGGGTTGATTTTTCCGCCCGTAAGCTTGCACATAAGCTTAGCAACCAAAAGACCGCCAAGCGTACCCATACAGAACGCGCAAAGACCTAACGCGATAATTCCGAGAGTCTGAAACGAAAGGAAAAGCGAGCCCGTAGCCTTTGAACCAACCATTACTCCAAGGAAAATGGTTACGGTGTTCATAAGACCGTTTTGCGCGGTGTCTACAAGCCTTCCGCATACGCCCGATTCCTTTAAAAGGTTACCGAGCATAAGCATACCGAGAAGAGGCATTGCGTCCGGAAGAAGAATACCTACTACGAACGATACGAGTATTGGGAATACTACCTTTTCGAGCTTAGAAACCTTTCTGAGCTGCTTCATCTTTATTTTTCTTTCTTCTTTAGTAGTAACCAATCTCATTAAAGGCTTTTGAATAATCGGTATCAAAGCCATATACGAGTAAGCCGATATTGCGATTGCAGGGAGCAAATGCTCTGCAAGCTTTTTGGTTACGTAAATAGCCGTAGGCCCGTCTGCGCCGCCGATTATTGCGATAGCCGCAGATTCTGCCTCTGTAAAGCCCAATAAGAACAACGCGCAGAAGAAGGTAATAAATATACCGAGCTGTGCTGCAGCGCCTATAAGCATACTCTTGGGGTTAGCAATCAGCGGGCCGAAGTCTGTCATTGCGCCGATTCCAAGGAATATAATCGGTGGGAAAATTACCCAGTCTACACCCTTATAAATATAATAGAAAAGGCCGTAATCCCTGATTACAGTTTCAGACGAAATTGAAAGCTGACCCACTTGATACGAAACACCGCTTTCAAGCTCAATAATCACGGTGCTTAAATTTGTGGGAGTATCACCTGAAATATCAAAGATATCTGCAATATTGGTTCCGAAAAGCTTTGCCAACTCCTCAGCAGTGCCTCTTGCGACCTCAATTCCGGCCAAATTATCCGTAACGATGTAGCCCTTCGCTCCAAATAAAATTTTATAAACGCCCGGGATGTTTACGATAAACATACCAAAGGCTATGGGAAGTAAAAGCAGGGGCTCGAACTTTTTAACTACGGCAAGATATACCAAAACGCAGGAAATGAGTACCATTACAAGGTTTTGCCATCCGCCGGCAGTAAAATTAGAAAATAACTCGTATAAGCCCGTGCTTTCCCATAAATTCAAGAGCTTCTCGCCAACGTTGAGACCGCCCTCGCAAATATTATGTAAAAAGCTCATATTTTTCTCCTTAAGCTATAACCGCCATCAAAGCGCCCGTATCAACGTTTGAGCCCTTAGTTGCCTTATAAGAAACAGTACCGTCGCAAGGAGCTGTAATATCGTTATCCATTTTCATAGCCTCTAAAATAAGAATAACGTCGCCTTTTTTAACGCTTGCGCCCTCATCAAATTTAAGAGCCTTAATCATACCCGGCATCGGAGCTTTAACCTTAGTGCCTGCAGTCGGAGCTGCAGGAGCGCTTGCTACGGGTGCTGTTACAGGAGCTGCAACCGGAGCTGAGCTTTGAGTTGCGCCTACCTCTTCAACGCCTACTTGATACTGTTTTCCATCTATAGTGATAATAAAATTACGCATAATTAATTCTCCTTAAATTCTTTTAATTTTTTTAACTTTAAATTCGTTTTTAACACCGCTATCCGCATAATAAGCCATTATTGCGGCGATTATTGCTACTCTGACGTGCTCGGGTATATCCTCGCTTTCATTAGCCTCGGAAAGCTTCGTTACCTCTACGGTCTTGGTCGGTTTTGATTTATTTTGTTTGATATCGTCAAACTTTTTCATTGCGATACCCATTCCGCTTACGGCTAAAACGAGTATAATCATACCTAAGAAAATAACACAAACACCAAGTATAAAGGTAAAACCACCCCAAACAAAAGACTCGTTTGTAAAGGACTTTAATAAATTAGTCAACATAGTCTTTTTACCTCACTATCATTTGAAGTGCAGATATTACGTAAGGACGTACGAATTGAGGCTCGATAATGTTATCGACGTAGCCGTTTTTAGCAGCGTTGATTGGGTCTGCGTTTTCTTCGGCGTATTTTTCTTCTAACGCGTCGATTTTATCCTCTCTTACGTCGCCAAAGTGAGCAACGGACGCAGCGCCGCTGAATAATGCAACGTGTGAATTAGCAAATGCGTACGTGTAATCAACGCCGAGAGATTTTGATGCGAAAAGCGTATATCCAAGACCGACTGCTTTTCCGTAAACGATTGAAAGTCTTACGTTAGACTTGAGCGCAGAAATAAGATTGCAAACCTCTTTCATAATCGGGCTGTTGCTCGTTGCAAGGTCAGCCTTAATACCGACAGTATTTACAAAAGTCAAAAGAGGCAATCCGTTTTCAGACGCAAAATATGCGAAATCTTTAATTTTCAACACGCTGTTCAAGTTAAGCTCAACGCCCTTTTCTTCGCCTGCGAAAATAACTGCTGCAACGCTGATACCGCCAACTCTGCCGATTGCGGTTACAACCTCAGGGCAAAACGCCTTATTCATTTCAAAACATTTACCGTCGTCGAATACTGCGCTTACGATACACTTGTGGCATACCTTGTCGTTAAGGCTTTCGGTCGCTCTGTTTAAATCGTCGCCCGTATCAACTACTGAATCAGCGTAAGCCGGAAGAATTCCGAAAAGGTCGATAATGCTTGCTCTTACGTCTTCAACAGAGTCTGCCTCAAAGGTAGTAATACCGTTATATTTTGAAGCCTTTGCGCCTGCAACCTCGTTTGCCGGAAGGCTTTTGCCCGAAGCGGCTGAAAGAACGAGTGGGCTTGCATAAGCGACCTGACTTTCTTTAAGCATAAAGTTAAAGTCGCAATTTGCCGCAAGTAAAGCAAACGTGCCGTAAAGCTTGCCGAGTACGACTGAAATCTGGGTAACCTCTCCCTTTAAATCAGACGAGCGAGAAAGAACCTCTGCCATACCCTCTAAAACGTTTACGCCCTCGCCTACCTGAACGCCAAGCGAATCAAGCAAATAAATTACGGGATATCCCGTTTCCTGAGCCTTGTTTAAGCACTTAACAATCTTTTTGCAGTTTGCCGTGCTTACACCGCCTGAAAGAACCTTAACGTTTTGGGCGATTACGTACACCGGAGTATCGTCAACCGTTGCGTATCCGGTAACAACGCCCTCACCTGCAGCGTCTTCATCGTAAAAATCGTTGTGAGAAAAGCTGTAAGCGTCAAGCTCGATAAAGCTGCTCTCGTCAACGAGGGACGAAATTTGCTTTCTGATTTCACTTCCGCAAGCTAAAAGCTTTTCTCTGCGTTTTCTGAGTAAATCTATTTTGTCCATAAACTCCTCCATTATAATTATCGAAAATAATTATAATATATATCAAAAAATTTTTCAATAAAAAAGACGCAATTTCTTGCGTCTTAATAAAAATTTTTACACATTAAGTTGTTTTTTGTAAATTTTGATTATTTTATGCCGATTGTACTCAAAAACCTTCTAAATGCAATATTGCCGATTTCATCCTTTTTAAATACAGCCGTGTTTTTCAAGATTGCAACGCACACCTTATTGATATAATTGGTAACCTGCTCCTTAGCTCTTGCAAAGTCTGTTTCGCCCTTATTTTCTTTAAGCAACTGCTCTATCATTGACTTGTGAACGAAAAGCGGGTCGCTCTCGTCAACGCCGTTGAGGTCAAAGGGTCTTTCTCTGCAAAGAATTTTGGCAATCTCCTCAGTTTGCTTTTTTAACCTGCCGGGGAGAATATAAAGTCCCATAGCCTCAATTAAGCCGATACCTTCTTTTTTAATATTGTGATATTCGGGATGGGCGTGGAATACTCCGTCGGGATACTCGTCGGTAGTAACGTTATTTCTTAAAATAATTTCTACGCAGAATTTACCGTCGGGCAAATATCTTACGATTGGCGTACAGGTATTATGCCTTTCTTCTTTTGAATTGATTATACCGATTTGCTCGTCAGAATATTCCATCCAAGCCTCAACGATATTACCTGCCAATTCGCAAAGAGTGTTTCTGTTATAGCCCGTCAGTCTTATTGCGGAATTGTACCAGTTTAAAATACTGATTTCAACGTCGGGGAAATCGGGATTTGAAAGCATTGCCAACGGCTTTGCCTTATGCATAGGCATTTCGTGCTTTCCGCCCTGATAATGCTCGTGATTTAGTATAGAGCCTCCTACTATCGGAAGGTCGGAGTTGCTGCCTATAAAATAGTTCGGGAAAAACTCAACGAAATCAAAAAGATTGCTTATCGTTCTCTTTGACATTTGCATTGGAACGTGTTTGCTGTTAAAAACGATGCAATGCTCGTTAAAATATGCGTAAGGAGAATACTGAAGCTGCCATTTTTCTCCTCCAAGCGTCATAGAAACCGTTCTCAAATTTGACCTTGGAGGATGTGAGTAAGAGCCAAAATATCCCTCATTTTCAGAACACAGCGCGCACGAGGGGTATTTACCCTTTGCCTTTGAAGCCTTAAGAAGCTTTGCTATGTCCTTATTGTCCTTTTCGGGCTTGCTTAAATTGATGGTTATTTGTAAAACGTTATCCTTGTCCGCATATTCCCAGCCGACGTTTTTTGAAATCGCCGTCTTTTGAATATAGTTGTTCATAACGCTTATTTTGTAAAGATAGTCGCACGCGGCCTGCGCGCCCATTTTTTCCTTAAGGAAGGTGAACGTCTGATTTATTTCAGCAGGCTTTTGAGTGAGCATACCCATAATAAAGGATGCGAAAAGCTCAGCCTGAACGTCATCCTCCGCTATATTCGTTTCTACTGCGTAATCCTTGATTTCGGCAAAGAGAACGTCGGGCACGGTCATTTCCTCAATATAACTTAAATTGGGAACGTTTTCCGCAGGCGACGTTAAATGCAACAGGGTTAAAATGGTATTTCTTACGTAAATTTCGTCATTTTCGTTAAGGAAAAGAAAGGCTTTTGCGTAAGTAATAAGTTTTTCAACAAGTAATTTTCCGTTTACCATAATTGCTCCGTAAAAATTTTTGTAACCATTATATTTTAACATAAAAGTTAAAAATATACAATATATTTTGCCTCTGTTTTAATAATTTTTAATTTTGGGGCTCTCCGTGTGAGTTTGGTAGGCTTGAGCCGTGCCCCTCACCCTCTTTGGTCAGCCTTTTATCCTTATACGCAATGCCTCTTCTTAAAACGTCGCTGCCGTATTTGCTTTTTATATCGCCTACCGTTTGTAAAAGCTTGAGCTTTTTATCGTATTCATCGGAGTTGGTATTTATGCTTATCTGTTCTTTTTCAATAAAGTCAAAAACAGAAACTCCCAAGCTTCTTATTGAGCTTTCCCATCTGAAATTCAAGCGAAAAAGCTCCATAGCCTTAGCAAGATAGTCGTCCGATAAAACGGAGGGTCTGTCAAGCTTTGCTTGTCTTGAAAGCCAATTTAAATTGCCGTCGCGAATACTTATGGAAATTGAGCTTGCCTTGCCAATATTGTATTTCCTCACCCTTTCGGAAACCGTATCACAAAGTGAGGAAAGCATAATTTTAACGTCTTCCTCGTCGGTTAAATCTCTGTAGCAGGTTATGCTGTTGCCGACAGATTTTATATCCTCGCTCTCGCTTTCTTTAAGCACGGGAGATTGGTCTTTTCCGTTGGCGTAAAGCCACAGCGTTTCACCCCATTTCCCAAGATATTTTATTATATAATCAAGGTCAGCCCTCGCTAAGTCGCCAATCGTATTAATACCTATCCTTCTTAACTTTGAAACTGTGGATTTGCCGACGAAAAGAAGCTCGCCGACGGGCAAATTCCAAACTAACGTTTTATAGTTTACTCTCGTAATTACAGTCGTTGCGTCGGGCTTTTTAAGGTCGCTGCCAAGCTTTGCAAAAACCTTATTATAACTAACGCCTACCGAAACAGTTAAATCAAACTCTTTTTTAACTCTTTCTCTGATAGTGTCGGCAATGGTTTTACCCGAGCCGAAAAGAGAAAGACTGTCGGTTACGTCAAGCCACGCCTCGTCTATACCGAACGATTCAACTCTGTCTGTATATTCGGAGTATATTTTCTTTACCTTTTTACTCCACTCCTCATATCTTTCGTGATGAGCCTCGACGAACACTATTCCCGGGCAAAGCTTTTCAGCTTCCTTTATGGTCATACCGGTTTTTACGCCCATAAGCTTAGCCCTTTGGTTTTTTGCAAGAACTATGCCGTGTCTGTCTTCAACGCTTCCGCAAACAGCCATAAAACCGCCCTTAAGCTCGGGGCGGTATTTACACTCAACGCTTGCAAAAAAGTTGTTTAAATCAACGTGCAGTATAGTCCTTTCCATAAAAATTCACCGTAAAAATACAAGTATAATTATATGCTTTTATTCAATAAATTGCAATGAAATAATAAAATTTTCCAAAGACATTAATTATATAGTAAAAGCCTTGCCGAAATTATGACAAGGCTATTACACTATAATTTTAAAAAATCTAAAATATCGTCAAAGCCGTCTGCCATAAAAATACACTCTTCACTTAAACCGCTTTGAATAAGATTGCCGTCGTTAAAGCCTATAACGTTCATGCCGGCAAGCCTACCAGACAAAAGCCCTGCAGAGGAATCCTCTATAACGACCGTATTTTCAATATTTACGCCAATACCTGCGGCAAGCTCGGTATAAATCCACGGATGCGGCTTGACCGCCATTTCGCCAATCGTGCCGTAATCACCCTTACCCTTACGTCTGCCGCCGGTAATTACCGCGTCGTAGAAATCAACGGGGTTGCCCATTTCCAAAAGATTAAAGCAGGATACTATTTCGGGAATAGCCTTATAGTCTAAGCCGCTCGTTGCAAGCCCGATTTTTACACCCTTTTCCTTTAAGGTGTAAAGAAATTCCTTTAAGCCCTTTCTCGGCTTAAACGCTTGCTGATTACCCCTGCCCCGCATAATTTCGTTCAGCTCGAATTCAGCAGCCTTGTGATAGGCATTTAACGCCTCGAAAACAGTTTTTTCTATCTTGTATTTTTTAAGACAGTATTCCAAATGCTCGGCAGTTGAAAAGCCCGAAACGAATGGCACGTCTTCTTGACTTAATTTAAATTCGGGCGTAGTCAAAAGCTGAACTGTTTTCTCAATCAGGTATATCCAAAACTCCTCGCTTATAACCGTGGTGCCGTCTAAATCCATCAAAACCGCCTGTATAGGAAACCTGGTGGTAGGTCTTTCAAACGGATACGTAGCCTTTATTCCGCATTGGTCTATCGTGCAGTGAGGTATTCCCTTCCAATCAAAAAATTCAACGCCGTTTACTTTATATTTTCCCATATTACACCGTCATTTTTGCATAGTCTGTTACTATAATATCGTCGGCGTTTATATCCTCGTTTGAGGTAACTACGATACTCTTTTCTGCCCCTGCCTCAATATCAAGGTAGTTGTCAGAATAAATATATTTAAAGTTGTCCTTAAAGCTGATGAATACCGATTTTGCGAAGGAGTTTGCTTTAACCGTAACCTTGATTTTATTTTTAGCCAAAGCTTCTGTTTTATAGGTGTAATCGCTGACGAATTTTTCACCCGACCACATTTTTGGCGAATAGATATTCGTCTTTATCTCGCCGCCGTCCTGATATTCGGCAAAAAGGTAAATTCCCGTTCTATCACAGTTAAAATCAACGGTTTTTGCAAAAACTTTTCCTAAAAGATTGTCAACGGATACCTTATCCTCAAATAAAACCCTTCCGTCAAAGGTCTTTACTCCGTATCTGACGGTTGCTGAATAAGGCTCGCAAGTGTCGTTTATAACGATAAGCTCAGTTTGCTTTTTATTATTTTGAACAAAGGTTACGAGTCTTGGCTCAAACGAGCGTTGCATTTGATAATACGCCTGCTTCGGCTCGCACCAATAATCTAAAACGGACCAGCTTCCCGATGGCCAGATATCGGTATACATCCAAGCCATAAAGCCTGAGGTAAAGCCCTCGCCGCTTCTTGCAAATTCACATTCTGCGCGCATTGCCTCTGCGTGAGCAAGCATTGCCTTAGCCGTAAAGTCTTCTAAGGAGGTTACCTCACCGTATAAATCTGAAGCGTACTTGATTTGCCTTTTAGCAAAGGTCATAGGAACGCTGCCGTACGGATTTTCCATAAGTCTGTCATCCCAAAGCTCGTTCATAGGCCACAGCTTGTCGGCAGGATAAATTCTTTTATTTGCCTCGACCGTGTTAGGTCCCATCAAAGCAGATTCCGAAATAAAAGGAACTCTCTTTTCTGCAACCAATTCTCTATACCTATCCAAGCCCTCTACGAGCGCCCTTTCAAACGAATTGTGATGGCTTTCGCCCGAGTTGGAATCCTGTCCTACGTCCGTATGAGAGCAAGGTGACTGCCTTGCGTAAGGACGGGTACGGTCTAAATTAAAAATACATCCTTGCAAAATTACGTTTACGAGGAAATCACCTCTCGTTATACATCTGCCGTAGCAACCCGTTTTCTCGTTGCCGCCGCACCAATATACGAGCGACGGGTGATTACGAAGTCTTTTAACCTGATATTCAACCTCTTTAATGAGATTGTCAACCCACCAAGGCTTATCCTCGGGGATATCGCCGCAAGCAAGCATGATATCCTGCCATACGAGTATTCCCTTTTCGTCGCAAAGGTCGTAGAAAATATCCTTTTCGTATATTCCGCCACCCCAAACGCGCAGCATATTGTAGTTTGCGTTTACAGCAAGGTCGACAAGTCTTTCATATTTTTCGTCTTGAACCACGCCTGTAAAGCACTCGATTGGAACCCAGTTTGCTCCTTTAGCGAAAATAAGCTGACCGTTTATGAACAATTCATAGCCGAGATAGTTATCAGCCTTCGGCTTTTCAACGAGATTAACCGTACGGAAGCCTACTCTTCCGGTTTTAACGCAAACGATTTCTCCACCTCTTTCAAGCTCTATTTTGTAGTTGTAAAGAGGCTGCTTTCCGTAACCGACCGGCCACCAAAGCTCGGGATTATCTATTTTAAAGCACGCAAAATTCTTCTTGCCTGCAACGCCGACTGATTTTTTGATATATTTATCGCCAAACGGCTTTTCGGAAAGATAGTAATGAAGAGTGTCGCCCTTATATTCGATATATTCAAAGCTGACGTCCTTGCCGTTTGCGTCAAACACCTTGTGCCAGTCGTAGCTGAGCTCGTTGAAAATCGTTAAATTACCCTCGTCGTCAGCAACTGTATACACGTCCACGATTTTAGCCTTAGGACCGTATTCAAGTCGAACGCTTTCCCAAATACCATACGCGCAAATCTTAGGCGCCCAGTCCCAACCGAAATGGCATTGCGCCTTTCTAACGAACAAACGTTTTGTGTTAAAAACGGCAAAATAATCCTCGTCGTCAAACTTTTCCATTTCGTTCAAGGTGCCCCTCATACATACTTTAAGAGTGTTTTTACCAAGCTTTAACTTGTTTTTTAAATCAAAACGGTACTGCAAAAACATATTTTGCGTCGAACCTAATAATTCGCCGTTTAAATACACGTCTGAAAACACGTCGATTCCGTCGAAAACCACTTCGATTACTTCTTCACCGAGTAATTTCTCGTCTGCGATTATTTCGGTTTCGTAAGTAAAATCGGTACGCGCTATCCAAACGTTCTCTTGATAATTCAAGCCGTAATAAGGGTCTTTAATAAGCCCAGCCTTAAAAAGGTCGACGGTAATATCCCCGGGAACAGACGCGGGGATTTTTTTGTTATTATACTCAACAGTCCAGCTTGTTAATTTGATTTTATTCATTAATCAGCTACTCCAAAAAATTAATTAGCATATAAATCGCCATAATAATACTTATATAGTATACACTATATAATATTTATTTTCTATATGAAAACATCTCGTTGCTATATTGTTTTGTGTCATTGCTATCAAAAAATTTTTAATTTTTACAATTTAGCCAAGTTACTTGACCAAAAAGGATTTTTCAATTATAATTGAAACATCATATTTTTTATAGAAGGAATTTATGGAAAGCGTACATTTTTCATCTTCGGTGCCGTATGAGTTGAGATATAGAAACGAAGTTGCGGAAAAAATGCAATGTACTTTTAACGTTTTGGATATCGATTATTTTAAGCATCATAACCACTTGGACTTTTGGGAGTTTACGATTATTACGGAGGGCTCGTTGATTAACTATCTTAACGGCAAATCTTACCTTTGCGAAAAGGGGCAGGCTTATTTTTTGACCAATGAGGACTGTCATCACGTTAAAAGAAAGGGTGAATCGCAAGTTCGCTATATCAATTTAATGATAAAAAGCGATTTTTTAAAAAACTATCTGAACGCTATATCTCCGTCCTTTTACGAATATCTTTTAAGCCTGCCGAGAACGTTCTCTCTTCCCGACAGTGTTATTATTAATATTGAAAATATTATTCACAAGGCAAACATGCTTACACAACAGGATTATAAGACTCACAGCAATCTTATTTTTTCTGCAATAATGCTCGTTATACAGCACTTGTACAGCACCTTCGTTCAGCCGACGGAAATAAAAAAGGAGTGGCAGATTAAGCTTGCCTCGGTAAAGGATACCGCAGAATTTTTGACTTATTCAATACAGGATTTATGCGTTGCTTTAAACTACTCCAAAGCCCAGCTTAACAGAATTTTCAAGGAGCATTTCGGCGTTTCGCCTCACGACTATTTGCAGGAGCATAAATTCAGATACGTGCAAAACGTATTAGTTTTTACCGATGAGAAAATTATAGATATTTCCTCGAAAATCGGTTATAAAAACCTTTCGCAGTTCAACGTAATATTCAAGCGAAAGTTTAATATGACACCCGGAGAATACAGAAAGAAAAACAGAAGCTAAGCAAAAAAGATTGACCGAAAAGCCGAGTCCCTATAAGGGATTCGGCAACTAAATAAATCCGTGAACGGATTTGTTAGATTTGCTAACGCAAGTGATATTGCCTACGGCAGTGATATTTGCCTTACGGCAAGTTAAGGATTTATTTAATATCACTTTGGCACAGCAAAAATATAGCTGCTTATAAAATAAGCAATATAACTTTTAGCCACAAGGCTAAAAATATCACTTATTTAACTTAATTGTTTGTGGATAAGAAAAGCACACTACGTTTCACTTTT
>JAZNDO010000047.1:0-2601 GCA_045588105.1 Christensenellaceae bacterium
GAAGAGGATATAGAGGCTTATTTAAACGGCACTCTCACCTTTTATAAGAAAGACGACAATTTAGAAACGGTTTAAAACTAAAATTCACGGCAAAGGGCAGAAAACTGCTATTTGCCGTGTTTTTCGCAAGGGGGCTTTTACTCTTTAACGGCAGTTTACAATTAAGAGAGTGGCACTGTCAAATTTAGTTAAAGTAAAATTGAACAAATAGTAAATTTGCATAAAAATCAATAACGCCAACCGTACGGTTGGCGTTATTCTATATCTTCAAAAAATTCATCAAAGGATATGTCAAAGGCTTTAACTAGCGCAATAACATAGCTTGCCTTTGGTTCGTTTACGTTTCTTTCCCAATAATCAATTGCCTTTTGACTAACCCCTATTATTTTTGCAAGCTGCATTTGCGTTAAGCTTGCCGATATTCTTAATTCTCTTATTTTCTCACCTAATTTCATAACATTATTATAGAAGAAATCTTCTTATAGTATATTCCGTAGAATTAACTTTATAAGTGGGTTGTTATGGGAAATAAGAATTGTTCCTTTTTTGGTCATAGAGAAGTGGTAGACAAAGAAAACGTTTACAATCAAGTATTAAAATTAGTTGAAAATTTAATTGTGAACGAAGATTTTTCTATTTTTCTTTTTGGTGGATACGGAGAATTTGACGATTTGTGTCGACAATGCGTTTCTAAGTTAAAAGAACAATATACGGATATAGAAATTGTATACTGTTATTCAGATGAAAAGCAGTTTTTTAGAGATAAGCGAAATGGGACGATAAAAAACTCTGATTACGACAGGTTTGAGTTTTTGTCCTTAGACTTTAATTATTGGTATACGCGCATATATTATAGAAATTGCGAAATGGTAAACAAAAGCCATTTTGTTATTTTTTATGCGCAGAATAAAAAGGGCAGTGGGGCGTATAAGATTTACGAATATGCAATAAAAATCAAAAAAAGTGTCAAGAATATATTTATGGAGCAAGCTTATAATAACCGTTAAAATTTAGTATATTTGGCATAAAAAACCGCAGATAACAGCCATAAAAATCCTCTCTTTACCGCTTCGTAAAAAAAGGTGCTTAAACAACTTGTAAAAATGCACAAAAATTGCAATTAGCATTGACATAACGACAAAAAAGTAGTATAATCATTTCGTACGACTGGCTCGTAGTCTATTTTGTTATGGGCAAAAACGGGCAAAAACACATTCTACTTTAAAGGAGGGGCTATTATGGCTCATTTACAAGAGGCGGCTGCAAAAAAGATTAACGAAATCTGCGACAGATACGTTAACGAAAGAACTCCGCTTATGATGATTCTGAGCGATATTCAAAAGGAATACGGATATATTCCTCTTGAGGTTCAAGAACTCGTTTCTGAGAGAACGGGTATTTCAGTTGCCGAAATTTACGGCGTTGTTACCTTCTATTCTTTCTTCTCGCTCAAACCAAAGGGAAAATACGTAATCGGCGTATGTCTTGGTACTGCTTGTTACGTAAAGGGCGCTCAACAAATCGTTGACAAATTCTCAGAGATTATCGGAATTAAGCCCGGCGAAACTTCTGCTGACGGTTTATTTACGTTGGACGCGTTACGTTGTATCGGCGCTTGCGGTATCGCTCCTGCTGTTACCATTAACGGCAAGGTTTATCCAAAGCTTACCGTTGACGCAGTTCCAAAGATTGTAGAAGAATACAGAGCATTGGAGGCGTAATGTTATGGTAAAGAATTTTAACGAATTTAACGAATTAAGCGCAAAGTGCGCGTCTTGCTTAGATGCAAAATTTACCGGTAGTGACGGTAAAAGACATATAGTTTTATGCGGCGGTACCGGCTGTCTTTCTTCAAGAGCAGACGAAATTACTGCAAAAATCAACGAAATCGTTGCTGAAAAGGGCTTAGAGGATAAGGTTACCGTTAACCAAGTCGGTTGCTTCGGCTTCTGCTCGCAAGGTCCTTTCGTAAAGATTTATCCTGAAGATACTCTTTACAGACTCGTTCAAATCGACGACGTTGCCGAAATTATCGAAAAGGATATTATCGGCGGTGAGATTATCGAAAGACTTTTATACGTTGACCCAAGAACCTTAGAAAAGGTTACCAAGCAAGAGGACATTAACTTCTACAAAAAGCAGGTTCGTGTTGCTCTTCACGGCTGTGGCAGCATTAACCCCGAATCTATCGAAGAGGGTATCGGCGCAGGCGCGTTCAAGGGCTTAGCAAGAGCTCTTCAAATGGATAGAGCAGACGTTATCAAAGAGGTATTGGACTCAGGTCTTCGCGGCCGTGGCGGCGGCGGATTCCCAACCGGCAGAAAGTGGCAATTTGCTTACGCTCAACCGGAAGGCGAAAAGTACGTTGTATGTAACGGTGACGAGGGCGACCCCGGCGCGTTCATGGACAGATCAATTCTTGAGGGTAACCCTCTTGCAGTTATCGAGGGTATGATGATAGCAGGTTACGCTATCGGCGCGCAGAACGGTTATTTCTACGTTCGTGCTGAATACCCGATCGCTGTAAACAGACTTAAGATCGCTATCAAGCAGGCAGAAGAACTCGGCCTCCTCGGCGACAACATTCTCGGAACAGACTTC
>JAZNDO010000048.1:0-8345 GCA_045588105.1 Christensenellaceae bacterium
TACTGCGTAGGGATACTCTGGCTAACCCCGTCAACGTAAGCCCGTCAAATGACGGCCGAACCCTATGATTCTCATCCCACCAACAAGCAAAAAAGAGATAGGTGAAATTCCTATCTCTTTTTGTTGGCGGAAGCGGTGGGATTCGAACCCACGATACGTTGCCGTATACCTGATTTCGAGTCAGGGCCGTTATGACCACTTCGATACACTTCCATATTATATCTGCGTCAGATTGAAATCTTTTGTTTGTGTATAAAAACTTTTACGCGTATAAATAAATTTAATGGGCCGTTATACTCGCTGTCGCTCGTGGCGTTCGCTACGCTCGGCTGAGGACCACTTCGCATTTGCCCTTGGCAAATCTTCGATAAAGCTCCAATAACTTGCTCTTTTCTCTTACTGCTAACATATTTTATATGATTTATTGTTTTTTGTCAAACGTTTTTATTCGAATTGATAAATTAAAAAACAAAAAAATGCTTGAAAATATAATATATTTATGTTATTATAAAGTATAAATAAAATTTTAGGAGAATTACCATGGCTAAAGATACTGAAAAATCATTGGGCGCAACCTTAGAGGAAAAATTGCTCTATAAGAAAAAGAACTTCTTTGAAGAGGCTGACGAGTCAAAAGTAAAAGAGGCTTTTGACTATGCGGTTGGCTATATGAAATATATCGACGATTCTAAGACCGAAAGAGAAGCTGTTAAGGCTTCGATTGCCTATGCTGAAAAAATGGGCTTTACCGAATATAATTTCGGCGACGCTATTTGCGTGGGTGACAAAAAATACTACAACAACAGAGGGAAGAGCTTAGTTTTGTTTAAAATCGGCAAAGAAGATATCGCAAAGCACGGTGTTAGAATTCTTGCTTCTCACATCGACTCTCCAAGAATCGACGTTAAGCAAAATCCTCTTTACGAGGATAGCGGTATGGCGTTTTTAAAAACACACTATTACGGCGGTATTAAAAAATATCAGTGGACGGCTATTCCTCTTGCTCTTCACGGTGTCGTAGTGCTTGCAAACGGCGACGTTGTTGACGTTTGCATCGGCGAAGACGACGGCGACCCCGTATTCTACATAAACGACCTTCTTCCTCACCTCGCAAGAGAGCAGGTTACTAAGCCTTTGGCAACTGCGATAGACGGCGAAACCCTTAACGTATTAATCGGAGGATTCCCATTTAAGGATAAGGACATTAAGGATAAGGTAAAGCTTAGCGTGCTTTCTAAGCTTAATGAAAAATACGGCATGCAAGAGGCAGATTTCTTAAGCGCAGAGCTTTCGCTTGTTCCTGCGTTTAAATCTCGTGACGTCGGTCTTGACAGAGCGTTAATCGCTGCTTACGGACACGATGATAGAGTTTGTTCCTATCCTGCGCTTACTGCAATTTGTGAGGATAAGGGCGACGAAAAGACATCAATCGTTGTGCTTGCCGATAAAGAAGAAATCGGCAGCGAGGGCAATACCGGTATGCAATGCGGAGTTTATGAGGATATCATAAACGAAATAGCGCATGCTTTCGGCAAGTCTCCTGCAATGGTCAGAAGAAACAGTATGTGTTTATCTGCTGACGTTACCGCATGCTTCGACCCTAATTTCGCAGGAGTTTACGAGAGAAGAAACTCAAGTATGATTTCCTGTGGCGCTTCAATTTGTAAGTTTACAGGCTCGGGCGGTAAGGGTGGCTCAAGCGACGCCAACGCCGAATTCGTAGGCTTTGTAAGAAAGCTTTTTGAAGAAAACGGAGTATTTTGGCAAACCGCAGAGCTTGGCAGAGTTGATGCAGGCGGTGGCGGTACCGTTGCTAAGTTTATTGCTAAGCTCAATATCGACGTTATTGATATCGGCGTGCCCGTAATTTCAATGCACGCTCCATACGAGCTTATCTCTAAAGCCGATTTATTCAGCACTTACGAGGCGTTTAAGGCGTTTATTAAATAATTATGACAGCAAAAGAAAGATTTTTACGTTACGTAAAATACGATACTACGTCAGATGAGAGTAGTCCGTCATGTCCAAGCACGGCTAATCAATTGGTTTTATTAAAAGCCCTTCACGATGAACTTTTGGGCTTGGGCGTTGATTCCAAAATGGATGAAAACGGCTACGTTTATGCTAAAATTCCTTCAAACGTAGGCGAGAAAAGTAAAATATGCTTTATTGCTCACGTTGACACTTCTCCTGCCGTCAGCGGTAAGGACGTAACGCCTGTTCTGATTGACTATAACGGCGGTGACGTAACACTTAAAAACGGAATAAAGATAACAGAGAAAGACAATCCCGACCTTAAAAAGTACGTCGGCAAGGAGCTTATCGTAACCGACGGAAGCACTCTTTTGGGCGCAGACGATAAAGCCGGAGTTGCTGAAATTATGACAGCTGTAGAGATTCTCGTTAAAAACCCGGAAATCAAACACGGCGACGTGTTTATCGCCTTTACTCCCGACGAGGAAATTGGCAGGGGTGCAGACAAGTTTAGCCTTAAGGATTTTGGAGCTGATTTCGGTTATACGATTGACGGTGGCGCTTTGGGCGAAATTGAATATGAAAACTTTAACGCCGCTTCGCTTAATTTGAAGATTACAGGCGTAAGTATTCATCCGGGCAGCGCGAAAAACGTAATGAAAAACGCTGTGGACTTATTCTGTGAATTTCACGCTTTACTCCCCGAAACCATGCGTCCGAATTCAACCGAGGGCTACGAGGGCTTTTATATGGCAGACGAGATTAGCGGAGGTATAGAAAGCCTTACCTGTAAGTATATAATCCGCAATCACGATGTGCAAAAATTTAACGCTATGAAAAAATACGTGACCGACGCCGTGGAATTTCTTAATAAAAAGCATGGCGAAGGCGTTTTCGTTGCGGAAATTAAAGACAGCTATTTCAATATGTCTGAAATTATCAAGGATAATTTTCATTTGATAGATAATGCAAGGTTTGCAATGCAAAGCGTAGGCGTAGAGCCGATAATCATACCGATTAGAGGCGGAACGGACGGCGCAAGACTTTCCTTTGAGGGCTTGCCTTGTCCTAACCTTTCTACGGGTGGGTATAATTTCCACGGCAGAAGAGAATTTATTCCGTCGTTTGCGCTTGAAAAAATGGTTGAAGTAATTTTGAAATTGGTAGACGTTTATTCTGAATTTTAAGAGGGAATATGGCACTTTTAGATAAAATAAAGTCGTCGGCAGACGTTAAAAACTTAAAAATTGAACAATTACCGACGCTCGCCGAAGAAATCAGACAGCGCATAATTTCCGTCGTGGATAAAAACGGCGGACATTTGGCGTCTAATTTAGGTGCCGTAGATATAATCGTTGCCCTTCATTACGTTTTTGATTTTCCAACGGATAAGCTATTATTTGACGTAGGTCATCAAAGCTACGCCCATAAGATAATATGCGGAAGAAACGATAGATTTGATACTATAAGAAAAAAAGACGGTCTTAGCGGATTTCCAAATCCAAGCGAGAGTGATTGCGACCCGTTTATTGCCGGACATGCAGGAAATTCGATTTCGGCAAGTATCGGTTATTGTTCGGCAAGAGATTTACAAAGCCTTGACTATTTCGTAATCAATATGGTAGGCGACGCTTCGTTTTTTAACGGTGAAAATTTAGAGGCTCTAAGCTTTTCGGATAAAAAGCCTAAGAAAATGATAACCATTTTGAACGATAACGGAATGTCGATATCAAAAAACAATAACGGTTTATATAAATTAATCTCGCTTTACACCACCAAAAAATCATACGGTAAGTTTATGAGATTCGCGGATAGGGCTGTGGGTAAGAACTTTATAGGCCGCGCGCTTAAAAGATTCAAGACCTTTATAAAGGTTGGGCTAAACCATACGACGGCAGCAGAGGCTTTGGGCTTTAAGTACGTAGGTATTTTCGACGGGCATAATATTAAAGAGCTTGTAAATATTTTCAGGCGTGTTAAAAACGCTGACAAAGCAGTTCTTCTACACGTAAAAACGATAAAGGGCAAGGGGGTTACCGACGCTGAGGATAATCCGTCTTATTATCACGGAGTGTCGTCTCATTTAAGGACGGGTCAAAGCACGTTTTCATCGGCTGTAAGTGATATTATTTGTAAATTTGCAGCTAATAACGATAAAATTACTGCAATTTGCGCAGGGATGAAGGACGGAACGGGGCTTAACGGTTTTGCCGATAAATATCCCGAAAGATTTTTTGACGTGGGCATTGCCGAGGAGCATGCCGTAACATACGCCGCAGGTCAGGCAAGCGGTGGGCTAAAGCCTATCGTCTGTATGTATTCGACCTTCTTACAAAGGGCTTACGACCAGATTATGCACGACGTGTGCTTGCAAAAGCTACCCGTAATTTTCATGGTAGACAGAGCGGGTGCGGTTGGACCTGACGGAGCAACCCACCAAGGTCTTTTTGATATCTCTTATCTTAGAACACTTCCGAATATGAGTGTTTTCGCGCCAAAAGACGTCGTTGAGCTTGAAAACGTTTTAGATTACTGTATTAAACTTGAAACGCCGTGCGCGATACGCTATCCAAACGGAATTAACGGCGAATTTGATACTCATACCGATATAAGCGATTGTCTGTGGGAGATTGACGGAGAGGGCGAAAACGTCATTTTAGCCGTAGGTCCGCGCGCTTTAAGGCTTGCTTATAAGGTGAAAAACGCGAGTGAAAAGTCGGTTTGCGTTATTAACGCGAGATGTATAAAACCCCTCTATAAGTCGATTTTTGACAGTTTTGAAGGTAAAAACGTAATAATCGTTGAAGAAAACGTTTCAATAGGAGGCTTTGGTAGTCACGTGCTTGAGGCTTTAAATCAGTATAAGATAAGATGCGAGGTTACGTGTAAGGCGTTTCCCGATGAATTTATACCTCATTCTACCGTTGACGAGCAGCTTGAGCAGGCAGGTATAACTGAAAATGAGCTGCTTAAATTGATAAAATAGAAAAATAATCGGTCTTATCCAAAAAAACTTTGGCTAAGACCTCATTTTTTTTGAAATTGGATTGACTTTTCATTTAATATAAGTTAAAATAATATAGTATTATGCTAATCCAAGAAGAAATTCTTTTTTAGATTTTACAATTATTAAATTTTCGGGAGGTGCGCTTATGTACGCATATTTTAACTCCCTGCTTTTAGCATCGAACCCGATTTTAGAAGTTGTTCTTCCAATCGTGTGTGCGGTGGTTGGTATTGTTTTAGGTTTTATTGTTGCTAAGGTATTTTTCGATAAAATCAGAGCCGCAAAAATAGGCTCGGTACAAGACGTAATTACCAAGATGAGAGAGGATGCAGAGCAAGAATGCAAAGCCCTCAAAAAGGAAGCCGCGCTTGAGGCTAAAGAGCAGGAAATCAAACTTCGTCACGACTTTGAAAGAGAAACTAAGGAAAAGCGTAACGAATTGCAAAAAATTGAGCAAAGACTTGACCAAAGAGATGAAATTTTAACGAAAAAAGAAAGTAATAACCTTAAAAAGTCAGAAGAGCTTGACCAACAGAAGAAGGAGCTTGAAAAGAAAATTCTTTCTCTTAAAGAAAAGCAGGAAAAAATTGACAAGGAATACGAAAGCGTTATTGCAAAGCTTGAAGAAATCTCAGGTCTTACCAAGGACGAGGCTAAAAAGCAGCTTACCGATTCTATCGTAGAAGAGGCTCGTCACGACGTAGCCGTTCAGGTTCGTAACCTTGAGCAAGAGGCTAAAGACGAGGCGAACAAAAAGGCAAAGGATATTATAAGCCTTGCTATTCAGAAATGTTGCACGGAGCACGCGTCTGAAATTACCGTTTCGGTAGTTCCCCTTCCCAACGACGATATGAAGGCAAGAATTATCGGTAGAGAGGGAAGAAATATCAGAACCTTAGAAAACGCTACCGGTATCGAGCTTATAATCGACGATACGCCGGAGGTTGTTATCCTTTCGGGATTTGACCCTGTCAGAAGAGAGGTTGCAAGGCTTTCTCTTGAAAAGCTTATTGCTGACGGAAGAATTCACCCGGCAAGAATCGAAGAAACTGTTGAAAAGGTTAAAAAAGAGCTTGACGTACAAATAAAGGAAGCCGGAGAGTCGGCAATGTTCGAGGTTGGTCTTTTCGGTATTCACCCCGAGCTTATCAAGCTTTTAGGCAGACTTAAATACAGAACGAGCTACGGTCAAAACGTTTTACAGCACTCTTTAGAGGTTGCTCATTTGGCAGGACTTATGGCTGCAGAGCTTGGCGTTGACGTAAATCTTGCTAAGCGCGGTGGTCTTTTACACGATATCGGTAAAGCGGTTGACTTTGAAATTGAAGGAACTCATATCCAAATCGGCGTAGACCTTGCTAAGAAATATAAAGAAAGCAAGAACGTAGTAAACTGTATACAGGCTCACCACGGCGACGTTGAGCCAAAGTGTATCGAGGCTGTATTGGTTCAAGCTGCTGACGCTATTTCGGGCGCAAGACCGGGCGCAAGACGTGAAACCAACACTAACTACATCAAGCGTCTTGAACAGCTTGAAAACATCTCTTCAAGCTTTAACGGCGTTGAAAAGGCGTATGCAATTCAAGCCGGCAGAGAGGTCAGAGTTGTCGTTAAGCCAGAGCAAATCGACGATAGTCAAGCATTATTCCTTGCAAAGGATATCGCTAAGAAAATTGAAAGCGAGCTTGAATATCCCGGTCAAATCAAGGTTAACGTTATCAGAGAATGGCGTTGCGTAGAGTACGCTAAATAATATAACAGTAAAGATATCTGCCGTTGCTTAGCTGCAACGGCAGTTTTACAAGGTATGAATAAAATTATCTGTGGAATTGCGGTTGACGTTCAAAGGCGTAACGTAAAAAGCGTAAGAATTAAAATAGACAGGGATTTAAACGTGTCCTTGATAATTCCAAGCCGTTGCAGCGAAAGGGCAGGGGTAGAGTTTTTTATTGCAAAGGAGAAATGGGTAAGGCAAAAGCTTTCTCAAACGCCCTCAAAATGCCAAATCGAGATAAAAAGCGGAGAAACACTGTTCGTTTTAGGAAAGCCGTACAAAGTCGTTGTTTTACCTTCGGTTGCAAATAATTGCTTTATAAAAGGCGAAGAGATTGTTTTTTACGCAAAGGACAGCAGACAAGAATATTTAATAAGAGAATATGAAAGACTGCTTAAGAAGGTTTTGCTCGCAGCGGCAGAAGAATATTTTAAAAAGTGGGAAGATGTGACGGGGCTAAAGAAATCGTCGCTATCGATAAGAAAAACGGTATCTCGATGGGGAAGCTGTAACTCAATGACCGGAGCTATTAGCTTGTGCTTATTTTTAGCGTGCTTGCCCGAAATTTGTTTAGATTACGTAGTGTTGCATGAGCTGTGTCACTTAAGGTATGCAAATCACGGAGTATGCTTTAAGAGAGAATTGGACAAATATATGCCGAACTGGCGAGAAGTCAGAAGATTTTTGAAGGAAAAAGCAAACCTATATTTATACAGATAAATTTTTGTTAAAAATAGTATGGATAAACAGTTGAAAAATTAAGGAATATGGTGTATAATGCAAGAAGTTAACGTTTTGTTTACAGGGGGCGACAATTTCGCCGTATTACAATCTTGAAGTATAAAAACGCAAGTTTTTAGTGCAAAACGAAGATTTTTCTTCTTATAGTGAAAAAGTCAAAAGAAAACCGAGGTGTAGCGCAGTTTGGTAGCGCGCTTGGTTCGGGACCAAGAGGTCGTGGGTTCAAGTCCCGTCACCTCGACCATCAAAAGTATACAAACCTGTGCTAAAAAAATAGCGCAGGTTTGTTGCTTTATTGGACAAAATTCTTAAAAATATGTTAAAATCATAGCATTGTTTTATAACAGTGTTATGATTTTATTTTTTTAAGGAAGAAACAGATGAAGAAAAAGGTGGTAGCGTATTGCCGAGTAAGTACAAAAGAAGAGCTTCAACAGTATAGTTT
This sequence comes from Christensenellaceae bacterium, assembly GCA_045588105.1. GTDB lineage: Bacteria > Bacillota > Clostridia > Christensenellales > Borkfalkiaceae > UBA10281. The sequence continues at coordinate 7,942 of JAZNDO010000048.1, forward strand.
GGATGCTCAACAGAATTATTATAGGAATTTGATCGAAAATAATCCCGATTTTACCTTTGTAGGTATTTATGCGGATACGGCAATTGGGTTGAAAAAGAAGAATAGAGTGCAGTTTGAAAAGATGATAAAAGATTGTAAAAGAAAGAAAATTGATATCATTTATACAAAGTCGATCAGCCGGTTTGCAAGAAACACGCTTGATTTTTTGAAGGTTATACGAAAGTTAAAACAACTTAATGTTGACGTTTATTTCCAAAATGAACAAATATGGTTAAAAAAAGAAAGAGGTGAATTTAATATGGCAGTTCATGCAGCAGTTGCGCAAGAAGAAAGTATGTCTAAAAGTAGAAGTATTCGTTGGGGATTAGTATATGGATTTCAAAGCGGAATGTCGAAATTGGCAA
>JAZNDO010000049.1:0-12619 GCA_045588105.1 Christensenellaceae bacterium
CGCGCTTTATGGCTGTAAAAATTTAACTGCTATCACAATTCCAAGCAGTATTCTTCGCATTGAGGTTGGCGCTTTCTTTGGATGCTCTAGCCTTGCTACAATAGACCTCCCTGACGTAGATTTCTTTATAAACCCGGGCAATTTTGACGATACGGCTTTTTATAAAAACGAAAGCAACTGGCAAAATGGAATTTTGCACATTGGAAATCACTTATTTGAGGCTAAAGATACGCTTTCTGGTGACGTAACAATAAAAGACGGTACGATAACAATAAGACATGACGCTTTTGACGGTTGTAAAAAAATAACAAGCGTTTCTATCCCTGCAAGTGTAATTAGTATAGATAGCTCTGCTTTTAGAGACTGTAATCTTTCTAATATAATCGTTGATGAAAACAACACTAAATATAAATCACTCGACGGCAATTTATACAATAAGGACGGGTCCGGTTTATTGAAATACGCAACAGGAAAAAATGAAAGGGAATTTATTATACCTGCAGACGTTGCAATTATTGCTTCTTATGCATTTTATAATAGCACCTTGTCAAAAATTGAACTTAGCGACGATTTAACAACTATCGGCTCATACGCCTTTGAAGACAGTCAGAATCTTACTAGTATTACAATTCCAAGCAAGGTGTCTCAAATATATGATTACGCTTTTTTAGATTGCTATAGACTTGCAGAGGTAATCAACTATTCACAACACTTAACCGCAGAAAAGGGTTCAATGGAAAACGGATATTTAGCATATAACGCTTATGCCGTAACTAACTGCACAGAACCAAACACGGTTATTGAAAGTAAAATCTTTGAAAGAGACGGTTACGTTTACTACGCAATATCACCAACTGAAAGAGTTTTTCTTGACTACGTTGGCGAAGAAAAAGACATCGTGCTTGATTTTTTAGTTGTCGAAATAAACAGATATGCCTTCTACAATAAAGGCAATATATCAAGCCTTACGTTTGGCGACAGCATAACACGTATTGGCGACAATGCTTTTATTTTATCTTTCAATGCTGACATATCTAACCTCTATTATACTGGCTCACTTGCAGATTGGTGTAAAATTACGTTTGAATCCTCTTCTGCTAACCCTTTACGTTATGCAAGTAAATTTTATTTAAACAACGAGCAGGTTACAACCTTAAAATTTGATGGCTTTATAAAAGAAATTAAAGATTATGCTTTTTCAGGTCTAAAGAGTCTTGTAATAGTAGAATTATCATCTGTAACAACCATCGGTAAAGAAGCCTTCTCCAACTGTAGCAACTTAACACGTGCAACCGTTGGATATAACGTAACACATATTGGTAGAGATTGCTTTAAATCATGTTTTTACCTATCTAACGTAACCTTTAATAACACGGGAAATTGGTTTGTAACAGACCGTGACGAAGAACAAGGTACAGCCGTAGACGTAACGGATAATTCTAAAAACGCAGAATATTTCTTGAATACCTACTGCAATTATACTTGGTTTAAAAAAGATTAAAAATATCTAAAATAAGAGCCGTGCGGAAAATTCCGCACGGCTCTTACTTTTTAAGTTATGAATTAGACACTAAAATCTTACTTTTGCTACGCTAATTTAAATATTATTTTTCTTTATAAAAAAGCTTGCAGTGGCAAAGCCCCTCGAAATTTGGGTCTGCTATCTGATTTCTAAATTCCTCGCACATGCACTTAAATTCGGGCTTTTTACCCACTCTGCACGGGCAGTATCCACCCTTTGCGATTAACCCCTCTCTAACGGTTGCAACAATCCCTTTATCTTCGTTTAATCTTATTCTCATATTTACTCCTCAAGCAAAAATTTTCGTATAACCTCTGCTACTCCGCTTTGGTCGTTGTTCTTTTCGGTAACGTAATCCGCGTGCTTTTTGACCTCTTCAAGGGCGTTTATCATACACGCGCCGACTCCTGCGGCTTTAAACATTGCCACGTCGTTACCCTCGTCGCCAACGGCTACGCACTCCTCGGGGCTTATTCCCCAAATTTTGCACAGCTCTTTTACGGCAGAGCCCTTGTTTATACCCTTTGGCGTGATATCTATCATACCCTCGTAACAGCGAACAGCCTCAACCCTGTCGCCAAAACGAGCTAAAACGTCTTCAATATAGTTATTAACCTCACCCTTAAAATTTATAAGCATAAATTTGGGAGAGCCCTGCCACACGCGCTTTATATACTCGCACATATCGCCGACCTCAACGGCTTTCACCTTGCAGATAGAACAGTAAAACTCGGTGACCTCGGTTATTTTTTCGACGATTACCTCGTCGGTAAAGATTTGACAGTACAGCCCTTTTTCTCTTGCGTACTGAGTAAGCTCAATCAAGATTTCGGGGCTTAAAACGTGTCGGGATAAAATCTCGCCCGTGCTGCTGTCGACTATCTCTCCACCGTTATACGTGGCTATAAGCGGTTTAAACGGCAATTTCTCTGCAATCATAAGCGCAGAAGCGGTCATTCTTCCCGTACAAAGAGCGAACTTTTTTCCTTGGGAAAAAAGTTCGTTTACTGCTGTTAAATTTTCTGTTGAAACGGTTTTGTCGGTACAAGCTAAGGTTCCGTCAAAATCACTTACTAAAGCCTTATAATTTTTCATTTTAAATACTTTGCCAAAATTGGAGCGAGTCCGCATACGCCTGCCCCCGCTAAAAACAAGCCTGCCACTAAGGTGTTAGGAACCAATAACGCCATCGTTATACAAAACGCGCAACCGCAAAAGGCAATAGCCGCGCATTGTCTTCCGAGCTTTGTCGCTCTTTTTATAACTGACAGCGCAGACGCCGTTATAGCAACCGCTCCGATTACGCTTAAAAGCGTTACCCAATAAGCGGTCGGCGTTCTTCCCACCTTTTTAAACATCAGCGCAAGCATAAAGCCAAGAGCTATAGGAATTAAATATTCAAGCGAGGTCTTTTCTCCGCCTTCGCCACCCCATTTATACCTTAAAAGTATGGCTATAAGTCCGTAAACGAACAAAATCACGGGGAAAAGCATTGCTCTTACCACGCTTGTATAACCAAACGCGCAACAAAAGGCAACCAAAGAAATATCTATCGCAGCTAACGGTAAAAAGTCGGCAATTCCTCCCCTTTTAGCCGTCTTTAAGGTCGCTAACGTAAAGATACTAAGCACCAAGCCTATAACCAACGGATGACGCACTTGAAGCTCGCCAAAGGTTGCCGAGGCAAAGCCGCCGACTACCGCCCAAATTGAAAATACGGCGTACAAAAGGACTGCGCCTAAGGATAAATAAACGTTATCGTTTAAATACGTGCTTGCAAGATGCTTTAAAAATTTACTTTCTTTCTTTTGCTTTGCCCTCGCTTTAAAGCTGTCGTTTTCGGGAAGTAAAATTCCCTCTTCCTGCTTTTTATCGTATACGTAAACGTAAATTTTAGGGCGTTTAATAAGCATGCCCGTAGAGTTTACAGCGCCTGACGTAACGAGCTTTGCCGTCGTGTTTTTCTTCTTTTTATCGTGGGTTATAACCGCGCCGATTATCTCGCAATCTCCCCAAAGTCCACCTGCTTCTTTGTCGGATAAAAGCTTGATTTTGCCGTCGAAGGCGTGATATGCCGCCGCCTCGACCTTAGCAACCAGCTCGGGCTTATCTGCCTTTGCGTAGCAGTCGGTCAAAAGCTCTAAAATTTCAGCCTTTAAGGTCTTAGCCTCTGCCTTACATTTGGAAATAAGCTTTTCCGTCTCTGCCTTTTTGGCGTTTGCCTGAAAAATCTTAAGGTCAAGCTCGGTGCCTGTCCTTGAGCCGTTTTTCTTTCTTAAAAGGGCAACCTCGGCTGAAATTTGAGTATTCTCTGCAGTTTTTTCCCTTACGACGTCATCGAGAAAATCCTTTCTCTTCATCTTTTGTATGGCTTGAGAAAATATCTCCTTCATATCCCTTCCTACTTATTTCATTATTTCTTTTACGTAATCGGCAATAATAGCGACTGCCTTTTTCGTGCCGATTTTAGTATTGATTATAAGGTCGTAGTTTTCAGGCTTGCCCCACTGCTCCTTGGTGTATTTCTTATAATACGCAGAGCGCGCCTTGTCGTTTTTAGCAATGAGCTTGCCTGCCTCTGCAGGAGTAATCTTATACCCCTCGGAAACTCTTTTTCTGCGAATTTCAATGGGAGCGCAAATAAATACTCTTATAACGTTTTCACAGTCCTTTAAAACGTGAGAGGCGCATCTGCCGATAAATACGCACGAGCCCTTTTTAGCAAGCTTTTTAATAACCTCCTCGTGCGCGCCGTTTACCTTGTCGTAGGTTGCGGAATCTCCGCCTAAAAAGCCGGCGTACCAAAAGGTGTTGGCAACCTGCTCCTCAGAGGACATTACCTTCTTTTTATTAACGCCCGTCACCGCGGAGGTCATTTCGGTAATAGACTTATCGTAGCAACGAATTCCAAGCTTTGTTGCAAGCTTTGAGCCGATTTCAGCTCCGCCCGAACCGAATTGTCTGCTGATTGTAACGTAAAAAGTCTTTTTTTCTTTTTCCATAATTTCCTCCGTTTTGCTTAAAATAGAGTATTATACGACAGTATAACTATTAGTATAAGTATATTTTAATATATAGATATACTTTTTGTCAATAAAGAGGTTAAAATTTTTTGCTTAATTTTTGCGATTTGCTAATCGTATTTTCTTTTTTGCAACAATTAAGGGCGAGCCTTTCGGCTCGCCCCGATTTGTTTGCAATTACTTAGTTAAATCGTATCTATCAATATTCTTCAATCTTTTCTAAGGTTACGAAGTAAACGCCCGAGGTAATGCCCTCAACGGCTTCGCCCTCAGCATTCGTTATGCTTACTATACGCACGTATTCGCCAATCATTGCCTCAAAGCTTGCTACGTCGTCGTATCTGTCGCAATAGAAGTTATTGCCTGCAAATATTACAACCTGGTCGTCTTTTATCTTGTAATGTTCTTGTAAATATAATCCGTCAATAAATCTGCCTTCACTCTCTATCCAAAGCTGTGACGTGAAAAATACCTCGTAAACGGCGTTTTTTAATTCAGTAAAGCTTTCGTTACCGTTTATATAAGTCAAACCGTTTTCGTTTATGATTATTACGTAATTGTTTTCCGTAACGTAAGTGCCGTAAAGCCTTTCGTAATCAATAACGAGCTCTGCGGAAAGCTCAACGTATTCTAATTGAAGAGCAAATAAATCGTCTACCGTTTTAATAGCAATTTCGCATGGATTCGACTCCGTACCGCGGTATATCCATCTTCCTGTCGGAACTACGATATCATAATACATGCTTGTGTCCATTTGAGTTGGAATAGCAAACTCGTCGCCCCTGCTGTAGATGCGATTGGAAGAACCGTCTTCAAACCACGCCGGGCCGTAATCGGTATAATACCAAACCTCTACCGAGGACAAGGTTCTAGCGCCGATTTCACCCCAAGAGCCCTCGTTTGCAACGGTATCCTCTAATTTAGTTCCGTAATCCCATATATAGTCACCGTAATTTATGCTAACGCCAAACTCAGCGTTTACGGTATCGATAACCTCGGCTAACGTCATATCCTCGGTGTGGAAAATCGTATAGTATTCTCCGTTTACGTAAAGAGTAAATCTCGGTCTGTTATCGTAGCCCCAAGCCTCAATCGTATTGGTTATAACGGAGTCTTCGTATAAGTCATAGCCGTCGCCGTAGCAACTCCAATCATAATCGCCGTAGTTATAGTCGCCAAAATGAGCTAAAATCTGACCGAAGGTAAGCTTGTCGGCTTTGTTAAAGACCTCTTCTCCTATCCATTCGCCGTCGATATAAAGTATTGCGATAAATTGCTTCGTCTCACCCTCTAAACGGTATCTTGAGCATCCCCAATAGTCGCAGGTGCTTCTGTCAAACTCGAATACGTAATTATAATCGGTAACGGCGCCTAAGCAGTTTTCTTCATAATACTCGCTTATAAGGTATACTGTCCAGGTACAGGAATTAAACGTTTCCTCAGACATAAAGTCGCTGATAGAAATCTTACTGTCTCCGTTGTCTGCACTTTCACTGTACCATCCGCCGTATGCGTCACAATAGGAGTAATCTACCGTTACCCTACCTTTTGAAAAATAAAAGCTTGCATGGTTGCTACCGTCGTAAGGATAATAATCGTTTAAGAACATTTCCTTTTCGATATTGTAGCCGTCGTACTGAATAAGATACTCGTCAAGGTCTATTTCTAAGCCAAACGCAGATAAAATTTCTTGTCCCGTTACTCTTTCTTCAAAAATAGCCTCGTGCATCTGATAATCAACGTCTAAGCAGATATAATATCCTCTCTTTATTACGATTTCAGCGTCGTTATAAACGAATATATAAGACGGGTCGCCGTCGTTCATAAAATCGTATTTTTCGCCGTTGATATCAATTATATCTTCTCTGCTTAACTGAATATATACGTATTCGCCGTTAGCGTCTTCAATTCCACACCAGAATCTTTCCATTGCTACAGGCTCGTTGAAGATAAACTCGAAATTCATTGAATCGCCGTATTCGTTATAATAAGTTAAATTAACGGTAAATTCTGCGCTAACGATATTCTTTTTAATTGCCGTTAAGTTGTAATACTCTAAACCCCTATCTTCAACGTTATAGATACGGTCAGAAGAACTGTAAATATAATATTCTTCTTCGCTGATGCCCTTTTCTTCTAAGAACTCCTTTAAGGTTGGCTTTTGGTCTATTCTGTAAGTATAACGAGCTTCTTCGCTTGCGCCGTTTTCATCAATAGTCTTGAAAGTCACGCTCGTTTCTCTTAAGGCTAATCTGATAGTTACGTTTTCGCAGATAATGTCCTCGTAAATACTTTCGCCAAAATCATTGGTAGAGTATACGTAATAGTTATCTAAATTAATTTCGCCGTACTGAGCCTCATAGTAGTCAAATACCGTAGAGCTTAAGATAGGATAATCATAGTTATAGGTTGCGCTTTGTCCTTCTTCTACCTCTACAGTTACGCTGAACGGAGAAATTTTTACTCCCTCGGGAATACCGATTATAACGTCTCCGTCTTCCGCGATATCGCCATAATAAACAGACTCGCCGTTTCTAAGCCAATAACGAACTGTTCCCTCTTGGTCCTCAGAGCTCATATCAAAGCCAAAATAGCTTGATATTATTTCGCCTATGCTTATTTCAGACTCGTGGTAGTAAAGCTCTCTGTAATAACAACCGCTCTTTACCCCGCCAAGCTGATAACCTTCCTCGGTTTCGTATGCGTAAAGCATATAGACGGTTACCTCGTATCTTCTTACGTATACGATACCGCAAATATCACAGGGAACGTCTATTTCGGTCGTAGTATGAGGACAAGCAAAACCACAGTCTGAGCAATAACCGTACTCGTCAAAATTGTGGTCGCAGCCCTCGCCACCGGCAGTATGAACGTAATCTACTAAGTCTTCAGGGTTTAAGATATAGTCTCTGTCAGCCTGCTCTCCGTTTACCGTGAAATATCCCTCTATAGCGGCTGAATCGTAATTGATGAAAGTATACTGCCAATAATAAACGAGGTGATCGTTTACGAAATACTCTAAGGTCGTGCCCTCGGGAACGAAGAACATATCCATTCCGTCTAATTCACCGTTGCCGTCAACGTCGAACCAAACGTTATATCCACCCATATCGCCAATTGGCTCTGCGTAAATACCGTCGCCGTCGCAAAGAACGTACCACTCATCAACGGTCATATCGTTTACGTAGAGATAATACATACCTAAATCGGTATAGCCTTGGTGGTTGCGTAAGAATTCGCCTACGGTCAAGCCGTTTGAAATCTCATACGCCTCGCCGTAGAAATAAACGGTTATACTGTCTTGGATTTCTCCGCCGCCGACTATATATCTTACGGTTGAGCCTGCTCTGACCATAGTGTTGGCGTCTACGTACTCTTCTCCTTCTACGTAGATATTGCCCTCTTTTGCCAATTCCTCATACGTTCTTGCAAAGAAATGCATAAGCATATCCTCTAATCTGACGTATTCTTCTTTCATAGGATAGTTGTAGAAGCTTTGGTTGCCGTTAGCGTCGGTATGCATAAACATTACCGCCATGTAATCGATTTCACCACCGCTTATATTGCTTATAAGGATATATATTTCGCAATCCTCTGTAATAATGGCGCTATGTAAGTCGTATATTTCTTCGTCGCCAAGGTTTATACTTACTATTTTGTCAAGGTCCTCTTGAGTAAAGCCAAAGGTGTAAACCAACGCGTCGTAAACGCTCGTTCCCTGCTCAACCATTTGGCACATATCGTACATTTTGTTGCCGTCTGTATCGTCACCAACTACAAAAACCTCGCACGCGCCAAACGGAGGCATATTGCCCATAACTATAAGAACCTCACAGCTGTCTGTAAGTATCCAATCCATTGAAACGGATTCGCCGTCAACGACAACGTCCGTAACAGACTGAAGGGCAGCCTCATCTCCACCCAAAATGATTACTACCATCTCGACTGCGGTAATTCCCTTTTGTATATAAATTTCCATTGGGTCGCTATACTGTCCGTCAGCAAACGCAATCGTTGCGGTTACGGGAACGCTATCCACGGAAACCGCTAAATGCACGACGACGATAATTTCACACGACTGAGCAAAAGCCCAAGTCTTGTCGTCTATTACCGAAACGCCGTCAACGAGGATATCCCTGATTACCTCGCGAGCCATTGGGTCTCCGCCCGAAAGTATATCAATAAACTCGTCTACGGTCGTATTAACCGGTAAAGATATCTCTTGAGTAGGCGTATCTCCGCTAACGTTGCTGCGAATTATCACCGATACGGTTATAAAAGCGTCGGCCACGTCAGACTCGCTTTCTTTTTCTGATTCTTTTTCTGATTCTTTTTCAGAGGTTGATACGGATTCTTTTTCGGACTCCTTCTGAGATTCCTTCTGAGACTCGGAAGCCGACTCCTTTTGAGAGGTCGATGCAGAAACGCTTTCCTTTTCAGACTCCTTTACAGATTCCGATGCCGACTCCTTTTGAGAGGTCGACGCAGAAACGCTTTCCTTTTCAGACTCCTTTACAGATTCCGATGCCGACTCCTTTTGAGAGGTAGGGGTCGAAACGCTTTCCTGTACAGAAACCGATGAAAAATAGCTGTCTTTAATTTGACTGTCTGCTACAGAGGCCGACACCGATTCAACCGTCGAGGTCGGCTCGCTTTCGCTGCTGTTATTCTTTTTACAAGCAACGACTGTGAGAGACAAAATCATTATAAAAGAAAGTAATACTATAAGTTTTCTTTTCATTTTTTTCTCCTTGCTTTATTTATTCTCATCTATATCAACGGCCTTTTGAGGCTTTGCCGTTGCTATCTTAACTATAAATATAACGAGCATAACTATTGCTATGCCGAAAAGCGCGTAAATAATGATATCTACGTATTCGCCCACCAAAAACGTAAGCAGAGTTATTATAGAGCCCGCTATCAGGTTGCCAACGGCGATTGGTAATACCGATTCTTTAAATTTAAGCCCTAAAAATACTGCGATTGCCGTGCCCGTCCAAACTCCGGTTACCGGGAAGGGTACTGCAACGAAGATAAAAAGACTGAGCATCATTATCTTTTTAGCCTCTTTTTCTGCAGAGCCGTTGGTTTTTTCGGCTATCTTTTTTGCCTTTTCTTCAAATATCGACTCAACCCTTTCAATGATTTTTTTAATAAAGCCTATTTTTTTGAGCAAATTGAAAATGGGGATAAGTAAGAAAAATACTGCTATCGAAATTACCGTTGAGCCAAGATAAGCAATGCCGGCAGTCTGCCAAAGCTCTAAATTAAACAGCCCCGTACCGATTGGAATTGCTCCCTTTAATTCGATAAGCGGAAACATAGCAACGAAAAGCGTCGCTACGTATTCGCTTTTAAAAATCTCTAATAAAAATTTGCCCAGCGCCTCAGTCATTTAATTCTCCTAAAAATTTTTAAAATTTCTTCCTTTCAATACTTGAAATATATTTAAATTTCATTTAAAATATATTCATACACTTTTTATTATAACAAACGACTGCACGTTTGTCAACGGAGAAGCTATGAATTTGCAAGAACTTATGTCAAAAACCCGCAGAGCGATTGACCAATACGATATGATTGAAGAGGGGGATAAAATTGCCGTAGGCTTGTCCGGCGGAAAGGACAGTATGGCTCTTTTGTACACCTTAGCAGGACTAAGGCGCTTTTATCCCAAAAAATTCGAGCTCGTGGCAATCACCGTCGATATGGGCCTGGGGCTTGACGAGGGTGAGGTTGAGGCTGTAAGAAGGGCTTGCGAGGAGCTTGGCGTTCACTATCACGTTGAAAAAACGCAAATAGGCGAGGTCGTTTTCGATGTCAGAAAGGAAAGTAATCCCTGCAGTCTTTGCGCGAATATGCGAAGGGGCGCGCTGAATAGCGCGGCGGCAAATTTGGGATGCAATAAGGTAGCCCTCGGCCACCACGCCGACGATTTGATAGAAACGCTGTTTCTATGTCTTTTTTACGAGGCGAGATTTTCTACCTTTTCGCCTGTAACGAGGCTTACGAGAAAAAAGATTACCGTTATTCGCCCTATGATATTTTTAAGAGAGTTGGAAATTATGGGCTTTACCAAGGATAAGCCTATTATACACAACCCCTGTCCTGCTAACAAGCACACTCAAAGAGAGTATATAAAGACCATGCTTAAAAATCTTGAAAAGGACAACAAAAAGCTGCGCGAAAACGTTTTGGGCGCGATTACTCACCCCGAAAGAAACAACCTTTTCGACGACCAGATTTTGCCCGATTTTGACGAATAATCTCTTATTAATCGACTTATAGCCCCACTTTTAAGCCTTATTTAAAAGTTTAACAGTTTAAAAAAGGCGCTATACAATTTAAAATTGATTTTTATTAAAAAGCAGCTGCGAACAAAAACTCGCAGCTGCTTTTTGTATAAAAATTTTTTTATTTGTCAATAATGTAGTTGAATTCTATTCGACCAAGCCGAATTGCTTAAGGGCTTCCCAAACGCCGTTGAGCCTGTCCTTGGTAACGTATACGGCAAGCTCCTTTAATTTTTCGGGAGCATTCTCGCCTATCGCAACTCCTCTCGCGCACGCTTTGAACATAGGATAATCGTTCATGCTGTCGCCAAAGGCAAAGGTGTTATTGATATCTATCCCAAAATTTTCGACAGCCTTTTTAATTGCGACGTCCTTTCCGTGTCCTTTCTGGATACACTCCACGTAGCTTCCCATTTCAATCAATATATAATGCTTTGATAAAAGCTCTAACGCCTCTTTGGGAATAGGCTTGATTTCTCCGTCAATATCATTTTTTTTGAATATGCTGAATTTGCTCATAGGGTAGGCCTTTACGTCTATAAGCGAAGAGTTATCCTCAAGCTCCGTGCAAGGAATCCAATCTAAAATACCCTTTCTTTTGCAAACGCTTTGCGTACCCTCGTATATGATTAAAAGGTCAAATCGCTTTTCTATCTCAACGGTATCGCGCATTGCTTCTTTTGATATATTTGAAATATATAACGTTTCGCCGTCGGATGCTTCTACGTGACATCCGCCGTACAAAAAGCCGTCGAAGGGTATTTCTTTAAGCAAATCAAAACGCGAATTTGCCTTACTTCTGCCCGAATTATAAAAGAGCAAGTGCCCGTTTTTATGTAAATCATTTAATGCTTTTAAGGTCTTTTCTCCGAATTGCCCAAACCAAATAGTACCGTCAAAGTCAAAGAAAAAAGCTTTTTTATCTATCGTTTTCATATATTTATCGTACAACTTTTGCGCAGTATAGTCAACAAAATATAAGAAAAATACTACCTTTTTTATCTTTTACCTGCTTTGTGAAAAATATTTATAAAAATTTTTTACGATTTTTTCACAAGAAGGTATTGACAAAACGAAAAGGACGTGTTACAATATTAGCAGTCGAAGGGCAAGAGTGCTAACACTCAAACTGCGCGAGTGCTAAACAATTCCCCCGAGGTCAAATATTAGGGCTTCATAACGAAGTCGCAAAACAAACAATAAGCCGTAATGGCAATAAATTTTGAGAGGTATATTATGAACTATTTAATTAAAAGAAATCAATCAACGTTTGACGCGTTGGACGACGCTTTCAACTCACTTTTTAAGCCTATGTTTTTTGAAGAGAAGTACAACGTAATGAAAACCGATATAAGAGAGAGTGAAAAATCTTATCTTATGGACGTTGAAATTCCGGGCTTTGATAAAAAGGATATTTCTCTTTCTCTTGAAAAGGGATACCTTACCGTATCGGCAGAGAAAAAGGAATGTGCAGATAAAAAGGACGTATATTTAAGAAGAGAGAGAAGCTGCAGCGTTTCACGCACCTATTACGTAGGCGATATAAATCGCGATTTAATCAAGGCAAAATACGACAGCGGAGTTTTACAAATTGAAATTCCCAAAAAGGAAAAGGAGCTTCCCAAAGCTCACAATATTGCAATCGACTGATAGAAAAGTCGGTCTATAGGTTGATAATTGCTCTTGCTTCGTATCGCAGCGCATAACCGACATTAAAAAGCTGTAAGCTGTGATACTATATATTTCATGTTTTTCTTCTTATTAAGCCATTGCTGCGAGCA
>JAZNDO010000050.1:0-10575 GCA_045588105.1 Christensenellaceae bacterium
AAATCGATTACGGAAACAGTTTTGTTTTTTGCGTCGATATCGGTTACCTCGTGACCTACCTTGGCTTTAATTCTAAAACGCCGATAAAAGCCTTCGGGAGTTTGCAACGTCAAATCTTCTTTATCATCAATGATGCCGCCGATATAATACGGCAAACCGCAATTTGCGTATGAAATGTAACCCGAACGCTCAAAAATGACGATCTCTGCTTTCTCGTCTAGTCTTCTTATTCTTGCCGCGGCAGTTGCTCCACCTGCAACCCCACCGATAATGATGATTTTCATAGACTCTCCTTTTAGCTAATTTTCAATGACAACAGTATACACTTAGTTATATACTTTGTCAATGGCTTTTACTTTCTAAGTAATCGGCAGATATTATAAGCTCCCTTGCAACAAGTGATACACACTCAAAGTCTGTCTAACTTTGGGGCTCATATCACTTTAAAGGTTTAGATACGAGCAAAACGAGGCTCAAAAAGCGATAGCAGGTGGGATAGAGGAGCGTGACGCTCCACCCCCTGTTTACTAATAGCTTTTATTAAGCTCGTTTAAAGGCTTAGATGCAAGCAAGACAAGGCTCAAAAAGCGATAGCAGGTGGGATATACCTTGTTGGTCATCCCAGTTGCTATCGCTTTTTAGAAACGAAGTATTGCGAAGTATATAAGCCTTTAAACTTTAAAGTTTGGAGTAGCCGTGACTGTTAACCAAAGCATCTATCTTTCTGCCTTGCTTACACATTGGGCACTGATGAGCAGGATAGCTTGCATAACCCTTTAAGTCGGTTGGGTTGAATACCGAATGAACCTCGTAACCCGAGCATTCGTCTACGGTTGCGAAAATTGCGCTTACGCCGGCAACGCTTCCGCCGTAATATTTTACAGCCTCGATTGCAGCGCTTGCAGTATAACCGGTTGTAACGGAAGCCGCAAGAATAAGCACGTTTTTGCCCTTTACGGCAGAAATTATGTTATCTCTTAACAAAAGCTGACTGCCCGACGTATGCTCGGGAGTTATTACGTAAATGGTTTTATGCTCGTTAATGCTCATAAATCCGCCTTTAGTAAGCTCGTCTGCAAGACAAGTGCCAACTACTTGCATTCCGTCAAGACACAAAATCGTATCAACTATAGTGCTTGCCCTATAAAAGGAAACCAAAGCAGACGCGATTGCCTTTGCCTCGGAAAGTCTCGTTTTTTGCATCGTAACGTCAATATAATAGTTAATGTGGCTGTGACTGGTTGCAAAATGACCCTCTGCTACGCGAAGAGTAAGATTTGAGTTTTTAACAGCTACTTTTTTTACGTTTTCTACAGGCATATTATTACCCCTTTTTCTTTATGTTACCATATTTTTTAACGGTTTGTCAATTTTTTTGCGTATCACAAAGCTTTATTTGTCAAAACCACACCGCTTTTATCAGCTTTCAAACTGACTGTTATACATAGTCCGATAAAAGCCCTGCCTTTGTAAAAGCTCGCTATGAGAGCCTTGCTCTGTTACGTTACCGTCCTTCATTACGAGTATTTTGTCTGCATTTTTTATTGTCGAAAGTCTATGCGCAACGATGAACGAGGTCTTACCCCTCGTAAGCTCGTTAAACGCGCTTTGAATTTTTAACTCCGTTCTCGTGTCAATAGAAGATGTTGCCTCGTCTAAAATAAGCATAGGAGGAAGACACAGCATAACTCTCGCTATACATAAAAGCTGCTTTTGACCTTGAGACAGACTGCCGTCGTCGATTACGGTATCGTAGCCGTTTGGTAACCTTTTTATAAATCCGTGCGAGTGCGCGAGCTTAGAGGCGTTTATAATCTCCTCCTCGGTCGCGTCCTTTTTACCTATTTTTATATTATCCCTTACGGTAGCCTTTCTTATCCAAGTATCCTGCAAAACCATACCGTACGAGGTTCTCAAATCTAACCTCGAAAGAGAGGATATTTCCTGTCCGTCAACAGAGATTTCACCCTTGTCAACCTCGTAAAACCTCATCAATAGGTTGATTAACGTCGTTTTTCCGCAACCCGTAGGTCCGACGATGGCAATTCTTTGTCCGCTCGTAACGCCTAAGCTGAACGACTGTATAAGCGGCTTTTCCTTTTGATACGAAAAGTCTATTCCGTCAATTTTCACGTCGCCCGTTACAGGCTTTTTCAGGCTAAGCGCGCCGTCTGCCTCCTCTTCGCTGTCGATAACGTCAAAAATTCTCGAAGCGCAAGCCGTCGCGCTCGACAATTCGGTAATAACCGACGATATTTCGTTAAAAGGCTTGGTATATCTGTTTGCGTAGCTTAAAAGCGCGAGTATAGAGCCTGCAGTAACCGCAAAAGCTCCGCTCCCACCGTTTAGCGCTAACAAAGCACCGACGAGAGCAACCGAGGAATACACGAGCGAATTGACAAATCTCGTAGCGGGATTTGTCAGAGAGGAATAGAAAACCGCCTTAAACGAGGTGCCCTTAAGCCTTGAATTGACCTCGTTGAACTTTTCATTAAAGTCTGTTTCAGCGCAATACGCCTTAACAGTCGGCAAATTGCTCAGGGTCTCCTCAACCAGCGCTGTTTGCTCGCCCGAAATTTCCGATTGTCCTTTAAAAAATCTGTGAGTTCTGCTTGTTATAAACCTTGCTACGAACAAAGAAACCGGAGTGATTACAGCGACCACGCCTGCAATGAGGGGGTTAAGTCCTATCATAAACACAAGTGTGCAAACGATGGTCAAAAGCCCTGTAAACAATTTTGAAAAGCCCAACAAAAGTCCCTCCGCAAGCTTATCCGCATCGTTGATTTCAACGCTTAAAATATCGCCCACGGGTCTTTTATCAATATAAGATAAGGGGGCCTTTTGCAGCTTTGAAAACGCCTCGTTTCTGAGTCTTTTGACGACTCCGTTTGAGATAACAGTGCACAAAACCTCGTTAAACCACTGCATTAATCCTGCGATTAACGCGCATATAGCCCCACTTACGCCTATTTTTGCAATACCCTTCAGGTCAACGTTGCCCTTGCCGATTATAAGGTCCGTCGCCTTTCCGAAAAGTATGGGAAGATATAATTGAGCAACTACGCAAACGCCTGCCGTTATCAAGGAGAGAATAAAGGCAAAGCGATATTTGCCAACGCATTTCCAAAGTCTTTTTAAAACGCCTTTTTTCATACGCCACCCCCTTTGCTTTGGGAGTCTTCAATTTCGCGATATATCTGACAGCTTGAATAAAGCTCCCCGTGAGTACCGATTCCAACGATTTCTCCATCGTCTAAAACTATAATTTTATCAGCGTCCTTCACCGACGCCGTGCGTTGAGAAACAATAATAACAGTTTGGTTAATATCCTGATTTTTAAGCGCGCGCCTTAGATTTAAGTCTGTTACGAAATCGAGGGCGGACGACGAGTCGTCCAAAACAAGTATCTCGGGCTCGGAAACGATTGCTCTTGCTAAGGCTAAACGCTGTCTTTGACCGCCCGAGAAATTTCTTCCCCCTTGCTCAACCTCTGCGTCCAAGCCCTTTCCCTTAGCCTGCAAAACGTCTGCCGCCTGAGCAATTTCTATTGCCCTGCACATCTCCTCTTCGGTTGCATTTGGCTTGCCCATATAAAGATTGCTCCTTACAGTCCCTTTGAAAAGCACGGGCTTTTGCAAAGCTATGGCAACCAGGTTTTTACGCTCGTCGCTGCTTATGCCGTTTACGTCTTTTCCTTTTATAAAAACAGCTCCGTCCTTTACCGAATACAGCCCCGACAAAATATTGACGAGAGTAGATTTACCGCTGCCCGTACCGCCTATAATACCGACGGTTTGACCTCTTTCGGCAGTAAAGCTTATATTTGTTAAAACCTCGCCCCCTCCGTATGACGCGCACACGCTTTTAAATAGGACGTGCGGAGCATTTTCACAGTCCTCTCTTTTTTCAAGAGGGGCTTCCTCCATGCTCAATATCTCGTCTATTCTCTTTCCCGAGGCGAGCGCCTTAGAAATGCTTACAACTAAGTTTGCGAACTTAATAAGCTCTACTAAAATTTGCGATAAGTAGTCGTATAAGGCGATTATCGCTCCCTGCGTTAATATTCCTGCGCTCACCTTTATGCCGCCGAAGTACAGTAAAAGAACGATTGCCAAATTTACGATACAAAAGGTAAGAGGGTTTAAAAGGGAGGATATTTTGCCGGTTGCGTTTTGAAATTTTTCAAGCGCGTCCATACGGTCTGAGTAAGCTTGAGTCTCATCCTTTTCTACGCCAAACGCCCTTATGACCCTTACGCCGGTAAGGTTTTCTCTCGCAGCCAAGGATATACCGTCAAGCATTTTTTGAGCCTTGGAGAACTTTGGCATCGTGACCGACATTATTACTGCAACAATCAGAGCGAGAAGTAGAATCGCCACTCCGAAAATGATTGCGATTTTAGCATTGATAATAAACGCCGCCACAAACGCGCCAATAACCACGAATGGAGAACGCAACAGTAGTCTGAGCGCTAAATTGACTCCGCTTTGCACCTTGCTTACGTCGCTGGTCATAACCGTTATCATACGGGCAGTGCCTATTTTGTCCGTTTGAGAAAGGGGCAGACCTACCAGCTTATTGTAAAGCGCGCCTCTTAGGTCAGTAGAATAACCGACCGCCGCCTTAGCCGAAAAATACTGTCCGGCTATTGAAAATGCCAAGCCCAGCACACCGAGAGCAACCATTACGGAAACGTCGGTTAAAATAACGCCTTTGTTCGAGCCATTTATTCCCCTGTCGATAATATCGGCAACGAGAATTGGTATAAACAACTCCAAAAGCGCCTCGGCAAGCTTTAAAAGGGGAGCTAACGCGCACTCTTTTTTATAAGATTTAAAATGACTGAAAACCTTTTTCATAATACCTACGCTTTTAAAAATCTCTTCGCTTTTTGCTTCAACTCGTTTGCCTTACTGCTATCCACACCGTCGAAAAACGCGTATATATCTGCCCAGCCGATTCGAGTAATTAATGATACGAAGCTCTCGTTTGCAATCATACCCGAGGTCAGCGCAACGAACTCCTGACTTTTGCCAAGCGACTTTTCGCCAAAGCTTAAAACGTTTGCTATTTTCAAAAGAGCTTTTTCGGCGTACGCGTTACACTCTTTTTTATATTCCTCGCTCGCGCTTTGATAATTTTGACTCTCAAAAATGTCGATAATCGGCTTATACGCAGACTTTTTATATCTATTCCATTTACTTGAGCCAAGATTTTTTATAAGCTCCTCGGTTTCGGTCAAAAGCGCTCTTCCGTCTTTTTTTGCTTTTTCCAACACGGCGTCTATATACTCCGCGGCGTCAAGCCTTTCCGATGCCTTTTCTGCAACCTTGACTGCCTTAGCCCTTAAAATTTCCGCCAAGGCGTATCTCACCTCAAAATTATCTCCGCTAAGGTCGGTTTTTTCGACCTCGCCGTTTTCAATTCCTTCACCGCTTTTAAGCTCTTCAAATCTATTGTATATTTTATAAAATCTTATATACTCGGCAGCCGCCTGAGGATATTGAACGTACTGCGAAACGAATTGCTCGGTAACGGGAATAGAAAGTCTTTCGTATTCCCTTATCGCAGTCGACAAATCCTCCCAGCCTCTCGGCGTAACGAAATAAAAACCGTTTGCCGACCTTTCGGCTTTAAATAAATACTCATTATGGAGAGATAAAAACGAAATTACCGAATCGTGTATTCCGCTATTGTACGCGTAGGTTTTAAACGCGTCGTAATCGGGCTCGACGACAATTTTCTTGACACGGTCTAAGGTAACCATATCAAGCTCGTTTACCGATTTGTTATACTCCTCGGGATTTCCCGCAGCAGTCAGAATCCATCCGTCGGGAATTTTGTGAGGTCCGAATTTTTTTCTTTGTAAAAGCTCAAGCATAGCAGGCGCAAGCGTTTCGGAAACGCAGTTTATCTCGTCGATAAACAGTATTCCTTCCTTCTTGCCTTGCTTTTCTATCGCCTCGTAAACTGAGGATACGATTTCGCTCATAGTGTATTCGGTAACCGAATAAGTCCTGCCGCCATACTCCTTTTGGGCGATAAACGGAAGTCCTATTGCCGACTGACGGGTGTGATGGGTTATAGTATAACCGATATAACCTATTTTAAGCTCGTCTGCGATACTGCTCATAATAGCGGTTTTTCCTATGCCCGGCGCGCCGATTAAAAACACGGGGCGCTGTCTTTCCTCCGGAATAACGTAATCGCCGTTTTCATCCTTTTCAAGGTAAATTCTTATTGCTGATTTTATTTCGTTTTTAGCTTCTAAAATATTCATAATCAATCCTCTATATCAATTCTATACGCAAAGTGGGGAACCTTCACCCCATCGTTTTCACCCAAAATAGCAAAGCAGGTCTTAAACGGCGGAACCTCTCTCGGGTATACGCCGACTCCGTCGGTGAAGTAAATCAAGCCCTCGATTTTCTCCCCCTTTTTCTTTAAGGCTCCGAGATAGTCGAAAACAGGTCTGAAATCGGTTCCTCCTCCGCCCTCCAAACAATAGCCTTTTAAAAGCGTTGAAAATTCTTCAGCCGTACAAACGACGTCCTCTCTATGAATTTTCAAATCGCACTGGATAATTCTCAGCCTATATCTTTTGCTTTCGGTTTCCATGCTTTTTATCATAGAAAAAACCTCTTGCAAAAGTCTTTTTATCGGCTCTCCGTCGGTGCTGCCCGAAGTATCTACCGCAATGGCAATATCCGAAAAATCCCTTCTGTCGCTATATTCCAGATTTTCAATAAGGGGTACGTTTCCGTAAGCTTGCAAGCCCAAACAGTAATATATATAATCAAATTCCTCGTCGCTTGGACGCACCCTTTCTCTTCTTCTTAAAAAGGACTTTAAAAAAGATTTATAATTACTCGCCTCGCCTACGCTTACCGATATAATTCTTTTCAGACTTGGATTAAGCTTGCCTATCTGAGGTATCAGATTTCTCGCAACAGCGACCCAAGCGGCATTTAAGTCTTCAATCTCATCCTCTTGCATTTGCCCAAACGCAATATTAATTTCGCCGTTTGAAGAATTTTCTTCTTTTAAATCTCTCCCTGCCCATGCATCGTGATTACAAACCTTAAATGACGGATACAGTCTATCAATCTCCTCGATTCTTAAAGCCTTGCAATATTCAAGACAAAAGCCGTCGTTTACCCCTCCAAACAGGTCGATAATCGACTTATAGACAGCTTTTCTTTGCGAAATAACCTCTCTTTCACCAAACGGATACCCCAAGCCGTCCAACACGAACGCAACGGTAATATCGGTTGCCAAATCATACCTTTGAATATCCTCAGCTCTTTTAAACGGATGTAAAAACAAGCAGTGCATCAGCGTATGCAGTATAAAAACGTCCACTTCCTTTACGCCCTTGTCCGCAACGGCCTTTACAACCTCTTTTCCGTTTAAAACGGCAGTTTTGCCATTGGTATAGGCCTTGCCGTCAATCTCGCCCACGTTATAATTCAAAAGCCCTAAGGGATATGAAAGATAAGAAAACTCTAAGCTAAGGCTTTTTAACGCGTACTGCAAAATTTCAAAAGAGAGCTCGTTTATCTCATCCATAGTCTATTCTCCCTAATAATATCCTCGTCTTTTTTAAGCTCCTCGCTAAGCTTATTATAAACGCCTTCGTCCGACCTGACGGCAGCGAGAGCAATCTCTTTTGTCCGTCTATACTCAACGCTCAAATAAAAGTAATTTCTTCCGTCGCGAGAGCAAGCCAACAACGCCTGCTGAAAGGTCAAATCCACGTCAAGCCCATCTAAAATGGCGCCGTCGCTCAGCTTTACAACGTAGCTTTTTAAGCAAGCCGTTATAAAATCTTCATTTTTTACGTAATCAGTATGAGCAAGCGTTTTAAGCACCGTTCCGTCCGCCTCTGCGGCAAGCATAACAATCTCGGCGTCGGACAGATACCTTTCAAAATTCTCCTTAAACCTGTTAGTTGCGGTAGGCGATTTCCTTCTCAGCGACCTGATAAAATACGTCCTTTCGTTCTTCTCGTCGTTTTCCTTTAGCCCAACCCCACGGGTTGCACGAAGAAGTATAGGCAAAACTCTGATTTTTCTGTTTTCGGAGGCAAACTTAATTTCGGCAAGAATAATTTTATGCGATAAGCTCAGCTTTTCAATTATAAGCGACACCATTTCGCCGTCTTCTGAAAGCACGTATTTTCTAAGCAGCTCGGCTTTTTTCAGTATTGCCCCCTCGCCACACCGTATACACACAGCCAACTTTTCTCTTTCTAAAGTCAAGGCGTCTAAATTTTGAATAGCCAAGCTAAAGGTCAACCCTCTTTTTTCTATTTCGTCAAACACTCCTTGAGGAGTGGCGTTTGAAAGCCCCGTTATTCTTATTCTTCCGTCAAAGCAGCCTATCGCCTTTTCAAAAACCCTTTTGCTTTTAAAGGCTTTGTCCGCCGCAAAATTAATAGCCGTTCTATCCCTTGCCGCCGCCCTTAAAACGACCTCCTCAACCGAGCGGATTCTCTCCGAAAAAAACCTTAACGTCTTTGGATTTCTGTCAACGGCAATCAAGGCTATTTCCTCGCTATCCAAAAACTCCCCGTCTAAAAGCTCAATGGTATCCCCACCTCTTTTAGCCACCGCCCTTGCAACCGAAGGACTGCGCCTTGCCTCGCCGGTTGCAAAAGCAAAGCTTGCGCAAAAGCTTTCTACCGCGCATAAAACAACCCTCTCGCAAGAGGTCATTCTCTCGCTTAAAAATCTGAGCGACCTGCCGTCTGACCTTACGCAGGCAATCGCAACCTCAGCGTCGTCCTTTAAGCTGTCGCAAGCGTACTGCACTATGGAAGCGTTACGCCTTACCAAGGCAAGCGTAATTTCTTTATCCTGTTGCAAGCTCCTATCACTCACGTACTTCTCGGCCAAATAATTAAGTTGTCTAACGCTGAAACCTTCCATATTCCGTCAAGCCCACTCAAAAAAATAACTACCAATAAAAACCTTAGACTATTTATAGTCTAAACGCTTTAAATTTTTTTGTTATCTATTATTATACCAAATTCTTTAATAACTTTCTACTGATTTTGCAGACATTTTTTACTTTTTTTATTTTCGTTACTTCTTGTACTTTTTATAAACCAAGCAAAAGAGCGAGAGAAAAGCTTTCTCTCGCTCTGATATCAGTTTTTACCTTTTCTTTTTTTCCAACGATTCTAAAACGTTTACAAAATAATCGGGCATTGGAGCCTCAAAGGACATCCTTTCACCCGTCGTAGGATGTGTCAATTCAAGCCTTTCAGCATGTAAAAGCTGACCCTTCAAGCCAAATTTATCCACCTTAGTATTATATACGGGGTCTCCCACTATCGGATGCCCCAAATGCTTGCTGTGGACTCTGATTTGGTGAGTTCTTCCCGTTTCAAGCTTAAATCTGCACAGCGTATAATTGCCGTAGCGCTTTATAACCTCGTAATGGGTAACTGCCCTTCTGCCTTCCCTCGTAACAGCCATCATAGTGCGGTTTTTTTGACTTCTGCCAATAAAAGTATCAACCGTTCCCTTGTCGCTTTTAAGCACGCCCTCTAAAAGCGCAACGTAAATTCTTGCGCAGGTTTTTTCCTTTATTTGCTCGGAAAGGGAAAGATGAGAGCCGTCGTTTTTTGCAACGACCAAAAGTCCTGAGGTATCCTTGTCTATTCTGTGAACTATTCCCGGCCGCAAAACTCCGTTAATTCCGCTAAGGCTGTCCAAGTGATACAAAAGCGCGTTGACAAGAGTTGAGCCGTGCACACCGTTACCCGTATGAACGGTAAGCCCTTGAGGCTTATTTATAACTGCAATATCTCTGTCTTGATATACGATATCAATAGGAATATCCTCAGCCTCCGTCGCAAGTCTTACGGCATCGGGTATTAACACCTCAACGGTACTGCCAACCTTCAACGCGTCGCCTGCTTTTTTAGGCAGATTCCCGTTGACCTTGACGTTTCCCTCTTCGCAAAGCTTTTTTGTCGCAGAACGCGTTTTACCCGTTTTTTCGGCTAAAAAGACGTCGAGCCTTTGCTCAATCTCAACCGAAAAGCTAAGCGATTCCATCTACTTTGCCACCTCTTGCAATTCGGCATCTTTCGCAGACTCCTCTAAGTTTTCAGCCTGCGCGTCGCTATTCGGCTTATTCCTTCTGCTTTTAAAAATAGCGTCTTTGTCCAAAAACATAAGGTCGATTATAAGCATAATCGCGCCGACGACCAACGCCATATCTGCAACGTTAAAGATATAAGGGAAATACTCCTTTCCGCCGATTTTAATTATCACGTGTATCATATCCCTCACGAAGGCGCCGTCTGAAAAATGTATAATTCTGTCAATTAAATTTCCAAACGCTCCTGCCAAAATAAAGGTCAGGGTGACGTTTCTCCATTTACTTCTGTTTTTAGAAACGCCGAGATAAATAAAAAGACCGAGTAAGATTACGCCCGTAGAAATCAGGAATATATATTCGCGACTTACGAGGTTATCAAAGATACCCATCATACCGTCCCTATTTTCACAATAGGTAATTTCTAAAAAATCTTCGACAATCTAAGTCGGATCGTAGCCA
>JAZNDO010000051.1:0-2940 GCA_045588105.1 Christensenellaceae bacterium
AGCATTGGCTTTGGAACAGCCTTGGTAAAAGGTAAAAATCTTGTGCCGTAGCCTGCTACGGGGATAACTGCTTTTCTAACTTTTTGCATTATAATTTCCTCACTTCGTTTATTTATGTGGCTATAAATTATTTCGTACCGAAAAGTCTGTCGCCGGCATCGCCGAGGCCGGGAACGATATAAGCGTGGTCGTTAAGCTTTTCGTCCAAAGCGGCGATATATACGTCTACGTCGGGATGAGCCTCGGTAACCGTTTTTACGCCTTCGGGAGCGGCGAGAAGATTCATAAGTTTAATATCCTTACATCCTCTGTCCTTAAGGAATTGAATAGCCGCAACCGCGCTTCCGCCCGTGGCAAGCATGGGGTCGACTACTATAATAGTTCTTTCCTGCGCGTCAACGGGCAGCTTGCAATAATACTCAACCGGAAGATGGGTTTCGGGGTCTCTGTAAAGACCGATATGACCAACCTTCGCATTTGGAACGAGAGTTAATATTCCGTCAACCATACCAAGACCGGCCCTTAAAATAGGCACAACGCCAATACTTCTGCCGGCAACCGTCTTTGTAACAGTTTTACAAATAGGCGTTTCGATTTCAACGTCCTTTAAAGGAAGCTCTCTCGTTACCTCGTAAGCCATTAACAGAGAAATTTCGTTTGCAAGCTCGCGAAAATCTTTCGTGTTAGTCTCTTTCATTCTCATCATCGTAATCTTATGTTGAATAAGCGGATGACTTAAAACGTGTACTTTTCCCATATTTTTCTCCTTATCGTTTGATATTTATTTTGAATAATCGTTCTCTACTTTGAATATTTGTTCTCCACGGCTTTGATTGTATTCAAACGCTCAACGTGCCTGCCGCCTTCAAATTCGGTAGTCAAGAAAAGCTCGACTATGTCAAGCATAAGCTCGGCTGCTATAACTCTTTCTCCGAAAGCGATTACGTTTGAATCGTTATGTAATCTCGTAGCCTTAGCTGAAAATGTATCGTGACAGTGAGCGCATCTAATACCCGGAACCTTATTTGCTACGATGCTCATACCTATACCCGTACCGCAAATTAAAATTCCCCTGTCAAACTCTCCGCTTGCTACCGCCTCGGCTACCTTTACGCCGTATTCTGCGTAATTGCAAGAACCGTTTGAGTATGTGCCGAAATCCTTGTAGTCGTAGCCCTTTTTAAGTAAATATTCAATTAATGCAGGCTTTAAACGAATACCTGCGTGGTCACATCCGATTGCTACTTTCATAATTTAACCTCTTATATTCTTTTGCAAGCCTTTGAAAGCCTGTTCATTATTCCAACGTCAACGTCGCTGCCCGTATCAACCTCAAACGCAATCAAAAGGTCTGCGATATCCTCTGCCCTGTGAAGAGCGTCGTATAGGTTATGAGCAATTTCACTTGCCGTTTTTCCCAAATTCAAGCAGCCGTCCTGCAATTTGCAAGCAATTTCGTCGTCGCACATATAAACGACCCTCAAGCCCTTTTCCTCGTTGCTTTTACATAAAGCCTTAGCTCTTTCTATTTCATCTCTGCCGAAAAGCGCAGTTTGACATTTTGGGGTATAGTGCTGATACTTCATGCCCGGAGCGCGAACCTTGTCCGTCGATTTGTTTTGCGAATATTCGCATTTGCCAACTACGCTCCTTATCATTTCTGAGGTTACGAGCCCACTTCTTAAAATAATCGGCGTATCCGTCGTTACGTCAAGCACCGTGCTTTCTATACCGCCGTCACACATACCGCCGTCTAAAATCAAAGGAATTTTACCCTTTAAATCATCGTAAACGTGCATTGCCGTAACCGGACTCGTATGCTTAGACGCGTTTGCCGACGGCGCGGCGATAGGCACGTCAACTGCCCTTAAAAATCTTTGTGCGCCCTCGTGACTTGGAATTCTTATTCCCACGGTATTCAATCCGCAGGTTGCAACGGGACTGACGACCCCCTTGCTCTTATACACCATAGTGAGGGGACCCGGAGTAAACGCCCTTCTGAGCCTGTAAACGTAGTCGTATTCAACCTCTACGAGCTTATCAATATCGTAATCCTCGTGCACGTGAATAATGAGCGGATTGTCCTGTGGTCTGCCCTTAGCCTCAAAAATCTTTTTGACCGCTTCATCCTTGTAAGCGATTCCGGCTAAGCCGTAAACGGTTTCCGTCGGAAAGCCTACGACCTCTCCGTTTAAAATGTAATTTCTTGCAATTTCCAAGGATTTATCGTCAATTTTTAAAACTTTTGTATCCATGTATCTTAGAATATTCCGTCTACGTCTTCAGGTGGCGGCTCGGGCGGAACGTAATCGTCCTCAGCCTCCTGAGCCTGCTTATAAGCCTCTCTTTCAGCCTTAGTCGGAGCAATTTGTATATCGTTTACGTATCCCGGAGGAGGATTGATAAACTTAGACCTTTCACCCTTGAAGATAAGCTCGAAGGAATCGCACGCGCCAGCTCTGTTTTTAGCGAGAATAATCTCGGCAACGTTCTTTTTAACCTTGCCCTGCTCGATTTCCTTTTCCTCTGCGGCAAGGTCGGGTCTGTGAATAAACATAACTATATCGGCGTCTTGCTCGATAGCTCCCGATTCACGAAGGTCGGAAAGCACGGGCTTTTGCCCCTTTCTGCCCGTAACCAAACGCGAAAGCTGAGAAAGCGCAAGCACCGGAACGTCAAGTTCCTTGGCAATCATCTTAAGTCCACGCGAAATCTCCGTAATTTCCTGCTGACGGCTGTCGCTTGATTTTACTGCGTTCATAAGCTGAATATGGTCGACTACGATTAAATCAAGTCTGCCAAGTCTGCTCTTTAATCTTCTGCACTTTGAAAGAATTTCCGGACAGGTCGTCATTGACGTGTCGTCAACGAAAATGTTCGTTGAATCAAGCGCCTTTTTTGCGTTCCAAAGCTTTTGCCAGTCCTCGTCCTGCAGCTTAC
>JAZNDO010000052.1:0-27922 GCA_045588105.1 Christensenellaceae bacterium
CAGATGGAAGGTCTTGTAATAGACAAAAATATCACCATGTGCGATCTTCAGGGTATGCTCGACGTTCTCGTTAAAAACATCTTTGGCCAGCAGACAAAGACGAGATTCCGTCCTTCGTTCTTCCCCTTTACCGAGCCCTCGGTTGAGGTTGACGTAACCTGCTTTGAATGTAACGGCGCAGGCTGTAAGCTTTGCAAGGGCACGGGCTGGATAGAAATTCTCGGCGGCGGTATCGTAAACAAAAAGGTACTTGAAAACTGCGAGGTTGATTCAAACGAGTGGACGGGCTTTGCTTTCGGCCTTGGTCTTGACCGTATCGCAATGCTTAAAAACGGCGTGAACAATATTCACATTTTATACGACGGCGACGTAAGAGCGTTAAAGCAGTTCAAGGATTAAGGAGGAATAAAAAATGTTAGCACCGCTTAGTTGGCTTAAAGATTTCGTAGATATAGACGTAACCGTTGAAGAGCTTGAAAAAAGACTTTTCGACAGTGGTTTTGAGGTAGAACAAATTATTCCTTACGGCGACAAGCTTGACAAGGTAGTAACCTGTAAAATAGAAGAAATAACTCAGCATCCCAACGCGGAAAGGCTTCGCGTTTGTCAAGTAAACGCAGGTAAGTACGGAATGCTCCAAATCGTTACCAACGCTCAAAACGTAAAGGTAGGCGATACCGTTCCGGTTGCCGTTGACGGAGCAACTCTTGCAACGGGAGATAAAATCAATAACGGAAATCTCCGTGGAGTAGATTCCTTCGGTATGTTCTGCGGCGGCGAGGAAATAGGCATTACCGACGAATATTACGACGGCGCGTCCTTTGACGGAGTGCTCGTTTTCCACGACGAGTTCCCTCTTGGCGAAGAGGTTAGAGATTTATTAGGTCTTAAAGATTACGTATTCGACATTTCCGTGCTTGCAAACAGACCCGACTGTCAGTCGGTGGTCGGTATTGCAAGGGAAATCGCTTGCGCTTTAAACAAGCCCTTCAAGGAGCCTGATTTGACGTTTAACGCAGTAGCCGGCGATTATGAAAAGGTTAAAGTAACCATAAAAGATACCGAGCTTTGCCCGAGATATATCGCGCATCTCGTAAAGAACGTTAAAATAGAAAAAGCCCCAAAATGGATGAGCAGAAGACTTGCTCTTTGCGGACTCAATTCAATTAATAATATCGTAGATATTACCAACTACGTTTTACTTGAAATGGGTCAACCGATGCACGCGTTCGACTTAAACGATTTAGCAAATAACGAAATTATCGTAAGAAGGGCGTCAGAGGGTGAAAAAATCGTAACCCTTGACGAAAAGGAGAGCGTGTTAAACAGCGACAATCTTTTAATTTGCGACGGAGAAAAGCCGGTAGCGTTAGCAGGTATTATGGGCGGTCTTAACAGCGAAATCAAGGATACGACCGAAACCGTGCTTTTTGAGTGCGCTAAATTTAAAAGGGATAACGTACGCCGTTCTGCAAGAATGCTCGGTAAAAGCACCGATTCCTCAAAGAGATTTGAAAAGGGCGTAGACGAATATACTACCGAAAGGGCAATGAAGAGAGCTCTGCATTTAATCGACGAGCTCGGCGCAGGCGTTGTTACCCCCGTTGACGTTGACTGCTCGGCGTTTAAGGAGCAGGAAAACAGGGTTGTAAGCACTACCTTTGCTAAGATAAACGGCGTTTTGGGTATTGACGTTCCTAAGGATACTATCGTTGATATTTTAACAAGACTCGGCTTTGAGGTTAAGGTTGACGGCGACGGCATTTCTACGGTTGCTCCACCTTACCGTGAGGACGTAGAGGGTTATCCCGATTTGGCCGAAGAGGTTATAAGAACCTACGGCTACGAGCATATCAAGCCCACCCTTTTAAAGGATGCCGTAATTACTGCAGGCGGATATACCAAGGAGCAAGAGGACGAGCTTAAAATGAAGAAGACTCTCGTAAACCTTGGATACAGCGAGGCTATGACCTTCTCCTTCTATTCAAAGAAGGATATTAAGGCGCTCAATTTAAGAGAGGGCGACGAGGAGGGCAACACGATTGTTATCGGCAACCCGATTTCGGACAACTACGAGGTTTTGAGAAGAACTATCGTGCCTTCGCTTTTAAAGGTTATTTCCTCTAACGTTAAAAAGGGCAATATGCAGGGCAGAATCTTTGAAATAGCAAAGACCTTTGCTCCAAAGAGCCTTCCCGTAACCGACTTCCCAACAGAAACCAAAAAGCTTGCAATCGCAACCTTTGGCTGTGACGATTTCTTTGCCTTAAAGGGCGTTATTGAAGAAATTGCAAGCGTATTCAGAGTTAATTTTGATTTAACGCAAAGGGCAGATAAAACCTATCTTCACCCCGGTATTTCGGCAAAAATCATATTAAACGGCGAGGAAATCGGCGTGTTCGGTCAGGTTGCCTACGAAACCTGCGGAGAATTTGATATCGAGGGTAAGGTTTTCGTTGCGGAGCTTGATTACGACGCTTTGGCAAAGGCGTTCACCGTTCCGTTTAAGTATAAAAATCTTCCAAAGTTCAAAAACGTTGAAAGAGACCTTGCTTTGGTTGCAGACAAGTCTGTAACCTGCGCGGAAATTGAAAGCGTTATTCGTTCAGCTTGCAAAAACAACGTTGAAGACGTACGTCTTTTCGACGTTTACGAGGGCGAGCAAATCGGATTGGATAAAAAGAGTATGGCGTTCACCGTAATCTTTAAGGCAAACGAAGACAAGCCCTTAGAGACTGCCGACGTTGACGGCTTTGTTAAGAGAATACTCGGTAGCTTGCAGCATAGATTGGGAGTTGTTTTAAGATAATTCAGTAAGCTTATAACAAGCTAAGCAGGCGAGCTTTATTAAAGGTGTTTTATGATTATAATAAAACGGTTGACAACGGAATATTTGGAAAGTCCTATTGCTGTTCCTTTAATAGGGCTTCGCTTTGGTTGGGAGATAGAAAGCACAGCTAAAAATCAAAGGCAAATTGCTTACCGTATAATTGTAAAGACTAACGGCACCACCGTATGGGATTCGGGCAAGGTGTATTCTTCTGAGACTAACGGTATAGAGTATTCGGGCGAGCGCTTGTCGCCGCGAAAAAAATATCTTTGGAGGGTTAAGGTTTACGGCGATTTTGAAGAAAGCTCAGAGTTTTCTGATTGGCAATCGTTTGAAACGACACTTTCAGAAAAAGAGTGGGAGGGCGTTTCCTTTATAGGCGCGAAAAATGATGAGCTTTCGCTTTTTAGAAAAAGCTTTAATTTGCAAAATAAAAAAATACTCAGCGCAAGAGTATATGCTTGTGGGCTGGGTAGCTACAACTTGTTTTTAAATGGGAAAAGGGTAAACGGGGAGCTGTTAAACCCCTTAGTAACCCGCTATCATATTCGTTATTTTTACAACGCTTATGATATAACCTCAATGCTGAATATCGGCGAAAACGTTTTTGCCGCAGAGCTCGGCAGAGGCTATTATTCTATGAATTCTAACGGTGCAGACTGGCAAAAAGAGAACTGGAAAAACGCTGAGTGGAGAGACGTGCCTAAGCTTAAATTAGTTGCTTTTATTACCTATGAAGACGGGGAAGCTTGCATTTGCACGGACCAAAGCTGGAGGTTTATAAAAAGTCCGCTTATCGTTGACGAAGCGTATTACGGCGAAGAATTCGACGCGCGGTTATTGCCTGCTGGATGGAATAACGCAGGCTTTAACGACAGCAAATGGGAAAATGCCAAAGCCGTAGCTTCACCAAAAGGAAAAGCCATCCCTCAGCTTGCAGAGGGCTCAATAATCGAAAAGACGTTGCCCTTAAAGGAGTTGTGTAGAAATGGCGGAGAAATTCTTTTCGAAGCAGAAGAGATGACCTCCGGTTGGGCAAAGCTCGTTGTTGAGGGTAACCGTGGTGACGAGATAGAGGTAAGCTATTCCGAGTGGCTTGACGAAAACGGCAAATTGGACGGTAAGGGATTGCTGTCGCCATGGTATTTCGAGGGTAGAGAAAGACTTGCGCAAACAGACTATTTTATCTTAAAGGGTGACAAAGAAGAGGTTATAGCCCCACTTTTTCAGTATAAAGGCTTTAGATACGTAAGAGTGAGGGTAAAGGGCAATGCGCAAATAAAATCAGCCGTTGCACAGGTCGTGCGCGCAGGGCTTAAGAGAGCAGGTTCTTTTGAGTGCTCAAGCAGCTTTTTAAACGACCTTCACTACGCTTGCAATAATTCCCTTCTTTGTAATTTACACAGCTATCCCAGTGATACTCCGGTATATGAAAAATTGGGGTATTTGGCGGACGGATATTTAACAGAGGAAATGGCGCATTATAATTATGATGCGATTAAATATTATGAAAAATGGGCTTGGGACATAATTGACCAAGCCAAAGAAAACGGTTATATAGAGCAAGCAGCTCCTATGTGGGATGAAGATAAAGAAAACGCCCCGGAATGGAGCGTTGCAATTATAGCCGTGCCATATCAAATTTATAAGCTTACAAACGATAAAGCCTTGCTTTTGGCTTGCTATGAAAAGGCAAAAAAGGTTTTTAAATATCAAATGAGCCTTACGAGCGGCTATATTGCAAGCTCAATGTGGGGCGACCTTTTATCTGCCAATCACAAATTTATAGAGCAGATTTCTGCAACCTGCAGTCTTTACGGTATGGCTCGTATGCTTATTGATGCTGCTCGGATTCAAAGCAAAAAAGAAGATGAAAAAGCGTTTTCTTTATATGCAGAGCAAATAAAGGAGGCTTTCAACAATAAATTTTACAGCGAGGAAAAGGGCTATTACTCGGAAGATGACGGGGATTTTACCTTAAACGCTCAAATTATTCCTTACTCAGTAGGTATTGTGGATAGCGAAAAGCTTTTAAATGTAGAAAAAGCAATTATTGGCGCGACCGAGATAGACGGCGGTATTTTTGGTTTAAGAAGCGCTTATTCAGTGCTTTCAGAAATGGGCTTGCAGGACAAGCTTTACGGGTTTATAACCAAAAAGGAAACGCCAAGCTTTTACAGTTGGCTGTCAGGGGGCGATAAGAGCTTGTGGGAGCAATGGCATAAAAAGCATAGCCGTTCTAAAAATCACCATATGTTCGGAGCTGTAGACGGTTGGCTTTATAAGGCTGTTGCAGGCATTGAAATTATTAGCGGTACGGCTATTAAAATTTCGCCTTACTTTGCAAAGGATTTAAGCTGGGCAAGGGGAGAAGCTTCTCTTCCCTGTGGCAAGGCCAATATTTTTTGGCGCAGAGAGGGCGGACGTATTATAGTTGACGTTAAAATTCCGTTTAACGTAACAGCCGAGGTGTATTTAGGTAAAGAGCATTTTAAAATAGGCTCCGGTGAATACCGTTTTACTGTATAAAAAGCCGTTCGCTTTTTTGCGAACGGCTATCAAAAAAATCAACGTTGTGATTTATTGTCATCCACTTTTAGTGGATGGCTAACAAAAATCAATGCTTTTTATTATCTGTTAGCTTGGTCTTGTTTCCGTTTTCGTCAACGATGTAGGTTGAGTCTAAGGATGCTCGCATATTACCGACAACGCTGTCGATATATTCTCTGCGGAGCTTTTGCTGTTCAACCTTTTCCTCTTCGGTAAGACCGACCTCGCGTGATTTTTTTGCGAGATAATTTATTCTTGCTATATCAACCATATTTTTCACTTCCTAAAATTTATGGCTAAATTATAGCATTTTATTTTTAAAAAGGCAAGGCTTTATTGGTAATTAAACGACTGTCCTAAAATAGAGAGAACGAACATGAAAATCCGTAAGCTTATAGGCGATAAAAAATTTTATATTTCAGTTTTGGCGATTGCTCTTCCTATAATGCTGCAAAACGGAATTACCAATCTCGTAAACTTTTTAGACAATTTTATGGTTGGGCTTATCGGTACGGAGGAGATGTCTGCCGTAGGTATAGTCAATCAGCTTATATTCGTTTTTAATTTATTTATTTTCGGGGCGGTATCGGGCGCAGGTATTTTTACAGCGCAATATTTTGGAAAGGGTGACCAAGAGGGTATAAGGTACACCTTCCGCTTTAAGCTTGTGGTCTGCGCGTTTATGACACTCGTATCCGTTTTGCTTTTTACTCTTGCAAAAGAGCCTCTTATTTCGCTGTTTATAAACGAGGGCAGCTTAGAGGGGGATTTGCAATTGACCCTTATCTCGGCAAAAAAGTATATACGAATCGTCGTAATAGGGCTTGTTCCCTACGCCTTCTGTCAATGCTATAGCGACACCTTAAGACAAGTGGGGCAAACGGTAGTTCCTATGATTGCAGGCACAATTGCTGTATGCTTAAACGGCGTTTTAAATTGGATTTTAATTTTCGGTAAGCTAAAAATGCCTGCTTTGGGTATTGAAGGCGCAGCCATTGCAACCGTTATATCAAGGTTTGTTGAGTGCGCTATAGTCGTTATATACACTCACGTTAAAAATAAAAAATATCCGTTTATTAAAGGTGCGTATATTAAATTCTCATTGCCCTTTAACAAATTTTTCGAAATAGGTAAACGCGCGTTGCCTCTTTTTGTAAACGAGGCGCTTTGGGCGCTTGGTATGACTGTTCTCATAAGGTGCTATTCGGTAAGAGGGTTAGCTGTTTTTGCAGGCTTTAATATAGCGTCCACCGTGCAAAATCTATTCAACATTGCCTTTTTATCTCTCGGTAATGCCGTAGGTATTATGGTGGGTTATCATTTAGGCTCGGGCGATTACGAAAGGGCAAGGGATTACGACACGAAGCTCATTGCTTTTTCAGTTTTTGTGTCAATAGTCTTGGCTATTGTAATGTTCGCCTTAGCGCCGTCTGTCGTTAACGTTTATACCGAGGTGACTGAAGAGGCAAAGGCAATTGCAAAATATTGCATTATGCTGATGGCAATAAATTTGCCCATCCAAGCGTTTTTACACTCGTCTTACTTTACCCTTCGTTCAGGCGGTAAAACCTTAGTTACTTTTATCTTTGACAGCGTATTCGTTTGGTCCGTATCAGTACCGCTTGCGTTTATTTTGGTAACCTTTACAAGCCTTTCAATTTTTGAAATATATCCGATAGTTCTTAGCGTAGATATAATAAAATGTATCATAGGCTTCGTTTTAGTTAAAAAGGGCGTTTGGATAAACAATATCGCTCTTACGAATTATCAAGAAGATAAACCCACTCGCGAGGTGTTATATGAGTGATAAAATTAAGCGAAGAATTGTAGAATACGGCGTAATAGTCGGGCTTGCTTTTTGCATGGCGATTATTTACGAAACACTTATTTTCCCCAACGCCTTCGCACCTGCCGGAATCAACGGCTTAGCTACCATTATTCAACACGTTTTTGGATTTTCGGTGGGCTATATGTCGATTATTATCAATATCCCCTTAGTAATAGCCGTATTTATTACGGTTGATAGGGACTACGCGGTAAAAACTCTTTGCTACGTTCTGGTCTTTTCGTTTTTTACTCTCATTATGAAAAACGGCGTGGGAAACGGCGACGCAGAGGGCTTTTTAGACGTTAGTATGTTCGCATATAAAAATACGTCCGTCAGTACCGTTTTGGCTCCGCTTGCTTCAGGCGCTTTAAACGGTCTTATCTACGGCTTTTGTATAAGACACAACGCATGCACGGGCGGTACGGATATAATAGCGCGGATGGTTAGGGTAAAACGCCCCGAGCTTAATATTATGTGGGTTACCTTTGCCTTAAACAGCGCAGTTGCGATTTTATCCTTGTTCGCCTACGGCGAAGAGGGTAAGTTTAATTTAGAGCCCGTAATTTTATGCCTGATATACTGCTTTGCCTCGTCTAAGATGGGCGACGTAATACTTAAGGGTTATAAGACTGCCTTAAAATTTGAGGTGGTTACCTCTTATCCCGAAGAAATTTCCAAGGAAATAATCGAAAAGCTAAAGCACAGCGCGACCGTCGTGCACGCTCAGGGTATGTATACACATCAGGATAAGTCCTTGCTTATATGCGTAGTGAACAAAAATCAAATCGTAGATTTTGAAAATATAATAAGAAAATACGACGGAACGTTTGCTTACATAACCTCGGTAAACGAAACGGTAGGCAACTTTAAAATAGTAAAAAAGACGGATAAGGAGAATTGAGGTGGGCTATGTTTTAGTAACGGGCGCAACGGGCGGAATAGGCAGTGAGTTTTGCCGTCAGCTGGTCTTAGAAAACGACCTGCTTATAACGGGCAGAAGCGTGGAGAGGTTAAAGCAATTAAAGGAAAGCCTGCTGAGCATAAAAAAAGATGCCGCCATTGAAATTTTTTCCGCCGATTTAGCCGATTTAAAGCAAAGAGAAGAGCTTTTCGCCTTCGCTGACAAGCTGGGTATAAAATTCAGCGGACTTATCAACGTTGCAGGGATTGATACTCAAAAGGAATTTATAAAGTATACTCATCAAAAAATATCCCTTCAGATAAGGGTAAACTTAGAGGCGACGGCTGCGATAACTCACGGAGTTTTGCTGCGCAGAGAAAAAGACTTAAAAATATTAACCGTTTCAAGCATGAGCGGAACTGTGCCGATGCCGTACTTTGCAATTTATTCGGCGACCAAATCAGCCTTGAACAGCTTTTTCAAAAGCCTTCGCTACGAGGTGAAGGACGCTAAAATAACGACCTTAATGCCAGGCTCCGTGCCTACGAGAGAGGATATCAAAAGGGATATCGAGCTGCAAGGGCTTACCGGCAGACTTTCCTCAAAGCCGGTGGATTTCGTTGTAAAAAAGGCCTTGAAGGCTTTAGATAAAAATAAGCAAAGGGTAATTCCCGGCGCTTTTAATAAATTGGTTTACTTTATAGAAAAAGTAACGCCAAAATCTATTCAATGCAA
This sequence comes from Christensenellaceae bacterium, assembly GCA_045588105.1. GTDB lineage: Bacteria > Bacillota > Clostridia > Christensenellales > Borkfalkiaceae > UBA10281. The sequence continues at coordinate 8,845 of JAZNDO010000052.1, forward strand.
ATACGTTGCAAAAAAATGGAGCAAAAAAGAAAAGGATAATTTTTAGATAAGGAGAAGATATATGAGCTTAGCAGATAAGATTTTTAAAGAAAACGTAAAGGATATTTTAGAAAACGGAGTATGGGATACCGACAGAGAGGTTCGCCCCAAGTGGCTTGACGGAACGCCTGCGCATACCGTTAAAAAGTTTTGTATCGTAAATAGATACGACCTTCAAAAGGAATTTCCTATAATGACAATCAGAAAGCAGTATTTAAAGAGCGCGATAGACGAAATTCTTTGGATATGGCAGAAAAAGTCCAATAAAATAAGCGAGCTCAATTCTCACGTATGGGACAGCTGGGCAGGCGAGGACGGCACGATAGGCAAGGCTTACGGCTATCAGCTTGGCGTTAAGCATAAGTATAAAGAGGGCGAAATGGACCAGGTTGACAGAGTTTTATACGATTTAAAGCATAATCCTACTTCAAGAAGAATTATGACCAATATCTATACCTTTGCCGACCTTAGCGAAATGAATCTCTATCCTTGCGCTTATTCTATGACCTTTAACGTTTCGGGGGATAAGCTTAACGGCATACTCAATCAACGCTCGAACGATATGGCTGTTGCGAACAACTGGAACGTTATGCAATACGCTGCGCTCCTTATGATGATTGCTCAGGTTTCGGGCTTAAAGGCAGGCGAGCTCGTGCACGTTATTGCCGACGCGCACATCTACGACAGACATATACCTGCCGTTAAGCAGATGCTTGAAAATCCCGAATATCCCGCGCCAAAGCTTTGGATAAATCCCGAGGTTAAGAATTTCTACGATTTTACGGTGAACGACTTTAAGCTTGAGGGCTACGAGGCTACTCCTTTAAAAGAAAAGTTAGAGGTTGCGGTATGATAAGAGCAATAGTTGCAGTTGATAAAAAATGGGGTATTGGCAAAAAGAACGGCTTATTGTTTAATATCCCCTTAGATATGAAGTTTTTCAGAGAAAAGACTGCCGGTACTACCGTTTGTATGGGGTATAATACCTTGCTTTCTTTTCCCGGCTCAAAGCCCCTTCCAAAGAGAAAAAATATCGTTCTTTGCTCGGAGCTTATAGAGCGTGAGGACGTCGTTATGGTGCATACCTTAGATGATATGCTCAGCGCGATTAAGAGTGAAGAGGTTGACGTTTTCGTTATAGGCGGCGCAATGTTTTATAGGACCATGCTCCCTTATTGCGAGGAGGTATTGGTTACTAAGGTTGACGCAGACGGCGAGGCTGAGGTGTTTTATACCAATCTTGACGGGCATCCCGATTTTGAGTGCGTTTACGAGGGCGAGGTCTTGGAAACAAACGGATATAATATAAAATTTACAACTTATAGAAATAACAACTTAAAGGTTTTCTGATTATGATAAATCATAATGCACGTTGGGTTTGGATAAATAGCGACAAAAAGGACGAGTACGCGTCTTTTAGGCAAGATTTTAACGCTAACGGAGGAAAAGTCACTCTTAAAATATGCGCAGTCACTAATTACGTTGCTTATCTTAACGGAGAAAGGGTGGCTTACGGTATATTTGCAGGCTATCCGTTTGAAAAATATTACGACGAAATTGACCTTACCAAATACTCTAAAGCAGGCGAAAATGAGCTGAAGGTAACCGTTTGGTACGAGGGGTGTAATTCCTCAACCCATATAGCCGATAGGGGTGGGCTTATATTCAGCGTAGAAGAGGACGGCGAGTGCGTTGCGGTGAGCGGTGCGCTGTCGACTCAAGGCGGCTTGCACGGCGGATACAAACAAAACAGGCAAAAAAATATTACCGTGCAGCTTGGCTATACCTCGGGTATGATAAGTGATTATACCGTTTCGTACGGCGACTGCAAGGAGGTTGATTTAACCTATAATATCAAGCCCCGTCCGGTAAAAAAGCTCGTTGAAGAGGAGTTTGCGGTTGCAAGTCCTTCGTCCGTTGACGGCAAGCGGATTTTTGACCTTGGCAGAGAAACTGTAGGCTATCTTTCGGTTGAAATTGAGTGTAGCTCAGATTGCGAGGTAAAGGTTGCATACGGCGAGCATTTAAAGGACGGACAAGTAAGATATCTGATAAGCAGAAGAGATTTTTCTCTCGATTTTGCTTGCAAAAAAGGCGTTAATAAATTCGAGCAGCTTTTCGTGCGCGTAGCAGGCAGATATTTAGAGGTTTTTGCTGAAGAGGGAGTTAAAATTAATAAAATCGGTCTTATACAGGTGACCTATCCTCAAGAGGAAAAGCAAGGCTTTTTAGAGGGCTTGGACAGGCAGATTTACGACGTTTGCGTAAGGACCTTAAGGCTTTGCATGCACGAGCATTACGAGGACTGTCCTTGGAGAGAGCAGGCTCTGTACGTATTGGACAGCAGAAACCAGATGCTATGCGGATATTATGCTTTTGAGGATACGTCTTTTCAAAGAGCAAACCTCGTGTTTATGAGTAAGGGCGTGCGTGAGGGCGGGCTTTTAGAGCTTACCTATCCTGCTGTTGAAACGCCTGCTATTCCGTTTTTCTCGGTTATGTATCCGGTTGCTGTTTACGAGTACGTAGAGCATACCGGCGACGTTTCAATATTAAACGAGGTAATGCCCGTAGCAGAGGGGATAATGAATTTCTTTAAGTCAAAAACAAGCGAAAACGGACTTATAGGCACACTTCCTGCTCCTTATTGGAATTTTTACGAGTGGACTGACGGCTCCCACGGGTTTGACAAATACAAAGACGAGTTTAAGTACGACCTCGTTTTAAACTGCGCGTTTTTATATTCGTGCGAGCGTTTTAAAAGGCTTTGCGCCCTTTGCGGCAAGGAGTTTGTGTTCGACGTCGAGCGCAGTAAAACGGCAATCGAGAGCAAATTTTACGACAGAGAAAAGGGCATGTATTTCCTCTCCGACTTAGGGGAGAAAAGGTACAGTCAGCTCGGCAACGCCTTTGCAATGCTGATTGGTTTAAAAGGAAAAAATCTTTTAAAAGCCGTAAAGGGCGAGGGTGTTATAGCCGCAACCCTTTCTATGCTGTGCTACGTTTACGACGCCTTGCTCACCGACTCGGCTAACGGTCAATTCGTATTAGACGATATAAGAGCAAAATATAAAAAGATGCTTGACGAGGGCGCGACCTCGTTTTGGGAAACGGTGCTTGGCGAGGCTGATTTTGACGGCGCTGGCAGTCTTTGTCACGGCTGGAGCGCAATGCCGATATACTATTACAACAAGCTTTTAAGGTGATAAAATGAGAGTAGATTTTAACGAAATAAAAGAAGAAACAGTTAATAATTTTAAAGACGGAAAGGGTAGCATTGCATTAAAAATGCTGACGAGAAAGGACGTTACCTTTATAAGGGCAAGGCTTACCCCTGGCAGCACCGTCGGTATGCATAAGCATCTTACCGACAGCGAAACCATTTACGTTATATCGGGAAGCGGAAAAACAGTCTGCGACGGAGAAACTGAGGTCTTAAAGGCAGGCTCTGTTACCTTTTGTCCCGTAGGATGCTCTCACTGCCTTATTAATGACGGTGATGTAGATTTAGTTTTTTTCGCCGTAGTCCCTAAAACCTTATAAGCGTCGTTATGCGTCGTTTCTGTTTCAAAAGTGCGACCACAATGACCAACAAGGTCTATTGTGTCCCCCCTTTTTTCACGAGCCTAGCCTAACTTGCTTCTAAGCCTTTAGGTAAAACCTTATAAGCATCGTTATGCGTCGTTTCTCTTTCGAAAGTGCGACCGCAATAAACAAAAATGTTTATTGTGTCCACCCTTTTTCACGAGCCTAACCTAACTTGCTTCTAAGCCTTTAGGTAAAACCTTATAAAGGTTAGAAAAACATAAAAAGTAAAATCCCCTTGTATAGTACGTACAAGGGGATTTTTTGGAGAAAAAAATAAAGATGACGAATAGGTAAATTGATGGGCTGAGCCCGTAATTTGTCGAAGGACAGAGAAAAACGCCGTCGAAAAAAAGAAAAAGCTGCCGTCGGTTTCAGTCGGAATTTGCGGTGTCGTATTTTGCCGTAAGCTTTAATAAACGCTGTAATTTTGTCGAAAAATCATCTCTTTCAAAATTTGACAATTTTTTCAGGCTGTACGATTCAAAGGATGATTTAATTTCTTCAACCTCTCTTTTGTCGACCACGTTTAAAGGCTTTTTTAAAAGATTGCAAAGATACAGCTTTATATACGAGGGGTTGATATTAAAGTCGAATGAAGGCTCTTGGTCAAACCCCTTTTGAGTTTGTAAGACCTCGACTCTTCTGAAAGGGTTTTGACTAAAACAGTCTTTTATGGCGCTGTCCTCAAAATCTTCTTCTTCACATAAAAGTCGGTCTATAAGTCGTTTTTCGGCTTGTGTAACCTTTAATTTGGATGATTTTAGCATGGTGAACGCGCAGTAAAAAGCAGCCGAAGCAGTCGTCAGCAAAATGCAAAACGGCACGAGCTTTTCATTTGGCGGAGCTTTAAGCGCGGCGTCGCAGTATGCTTTTGCGTAAACTAAAAGCAGCGCGCATACCTGCGTTATTCCCCAAACGGTTTTATTGATTCGCCTGACGGCGGTAAAGAAGACAGCAAGTATTGCCGAAGCTGCGTTTACAATAAAAAGACCGACTGAAAAATACAGATGATAGTAGCTTCCAAGGGGAATATTCGCAATAAAGGAGTTTAGACTGTCAATAATTTGCATAAACACATTATTGCCAAAAGTAAAAGGTTTAAAACTGTAATTTAAAAAATGCTTTTTGCATACTAATATGTAAAGAGGATTTTATTTTGTATATAAGCGTAAGCGATAGAATTTTAAAGGAAGCGGAGTATATTTTATCCAATAAAGCTACGGTCAGAGAAACCGCAAAGGTTTTTGGCGTAGGAAAAACCACCGTTCACGACGATATGACTAAAAAGCTAAAGCTTATTGACGGTGATTATTACCAAAAGGTAAAGGAGGTGCTTTTCGTTAATTTGAGCGAAAGGCATATAAGGGGCGGTATGGCAACGAGAGAAAAGCATAAGCTTCGCAAAATTGGGGTTATCTATTGACAATAAGCCTTTGCCGTTGTATAATATATGCGAATTAAAGCAGAGGAAAAACAAATGTTTATCGAATTTTTAAAAGAGCACTATTTGGCGTGTACTGTGGTAGCGTTGGCTACCGTTATAATGATTTTCATTTTGTCGGTGGTGATAGTAAAGGCTGTAAAAAAGAGAAATCAGCAAAAGCTTGAAAAAATGCTTACCGAAATTCCGATTATCCCGGACGAAGAGGTTGCCGTAACCGAGGCTGTGCACGAAAACCGCCGCGAGGGCAATGCGGAGCTTATATGGGTAAGGGAGCAGGCGTTTGGTTTAAACGAGAATACTACGAAGGAGGAAGCTGAAATGAAGGTGGAAGAGAAGAAGGCTGTAAAAGCAACTTCAAAAAGCTCTACTAAAGCTACAGCAAAGAGCGAAAAGCCTAAAAAGACAACCGAAAAAGCAGCTAAAGACTCCGAAAAGAAGACTAAAAAGGTTGTTGGAAAGTGGATTGTCAGGGAAAAGGGCGAGGATGAGTTCGTTGCCTTTTTGCACGCGTCTAACGGTGAAATAATGTTGACCAGCGAAACCTATTCAACGGCAGAAGGGGCGAAAAAGGGTATATCAACGATAAAAAAGAGTATTGCAAGCGACGGATTTCAGCTCTATTGCGATAAAAACAGAAATTATTATTTCAAGCTTAAAACTGCTCAGAATAAGTTTTTATGCGTTGGCGAAACCTATCCGACAAAGGCGTCTTGCCTTTCTGCGATAGAATCGGTAAAAAGATTTGCAAGCGCGCCGATAACGAGTGGAGTTGAAAAGGACGTAACCGTAATAAAATACGTCGCGCCCACGGAAGCTAAAAAAAGTAAGAGTACGGCGTACACCGGTAAATGGGTTGTAACTGACGTCGAAGATATGTATATAGCTCAGCTTTTTGCCTCTAACGGAGAGCTGCTTTTAAGCAGCGAGGCGTATACGACTGCGGCATCTGCAAAATCGTCGATAGAAACGATTACGTCAAACGGTTTAGACGGAAATTTCATTATAGACGTAGACAAAAAGGGAAGATATTTCTTTAAGCTCAGAAATGCTCAAAAATCTACTCTTTGCGTAGGAGAAAGCTATTCTCAGCTTGCAAAGTGCCAGAGCGCGATAGATAGCGTAAGAAGATTTTTGCGCACTGCAAAGCTTGAAGATTAAAATTTTTCTTAGCGGCGGTGTAAAAACAAGCCTTTATAGTGGCGTAGCGATAGAAATTATCGCTACGCCGTTTAACGCGTAAAAAGACGGAGTTCTTAGTAAAAATCACCATCTAAAAAATTTTTAAAAAAATTTGAAAAAGTGGTTAAAAACGCTTGCCAATTAAAAATAAATTTGGTATAGTATATAAGCATTCGGATGGGAGCATAGCTCAGTTGGGAGAGCATCTGCCTTACAAGCAGGGGGTCACAGGTTCGAGCCCTGTTGTTCCCACCATCTGCGGGAATGGCTCAGTGGTAGAGCGTCACCTTGCCAAGGTGAACGTCGCGAGTTCGAATCTCGTTTCCCGCTCCATAAAAGCGCTTGCCTTACGGCAAGCGTTATTTTTTTGCTCTTTGTCAAAATGTTGGGGTAAGGAAAAGGGCTCATTGTTTGCCGTTTCCCTTGTTTTGCAAGTGAGCATCGGTAAGATATCCCTTTGGGATATGCAAACGCTGGGGTGTAGTAACCTTTCTTACACCCCAACATTTATTTTAGAACCATTTTTTTGTTATATAAACAAATAAAGATTGGGATGCTTTTTTGAAATGCGCCCCAACCTTTATTTTGCAGCTTTTGCGTTTATTTGGTAAAGCCTTTAATTATCTCTTGCTTTCAAAGCTGTCGCAGTGAGAGCAGTCTCCGTCCGAGCAAGAGATTTGGATTGTTTCCAAACTGCAGTTTCTGCCGTGAAGATTGTGCGAGCATTCGCATACGTTGCATTTTACGTGCTTGTTACATTTTTCCATTATAATACTCCTTATTTTTATTTGGCTTTTCTTCGGCTTGTGAGAAAAGCCTTTTTTAACCCTTTAATAAAAGTAAAAGGTTAAGCCAATTATAAGTATTTCCACAAAGCACGATTTTATACAATGAAAAAAGCGACCGTTTAAGGTCGCTTTTTGTGGAGGGATAAAAGGAAAGAATCCTTTTATAGAATAAGCATAAGCTTGCGTATAAGTTGATTAAACCGCAAATCAGTTGTTTAAAAACAGTATACCCAAGGTGTTTTTACCGCAGTGGCTGGATATCGTGCAGCCTGCCGTCGTAACGTAGATTTTTTCAAAGCCGAGGTCCTTTACCGAGTCCATCGCTGCGTTTATCATACCCTCGTCAGCTTGGCTGTGAGTTATAAAAATTACCGATTTGTCGGGGTTTGGGTTGTCGTTTAATACGGTTTTGCAATACTCCTCAACGCATTTTTCAATCTTGCCTCTGAACTTATTGCCAAGCCCCATAGTGCCCTCGCTTACTACGATTTGAGGCCTGATTTTTAAAAGATTTGCGCCCAAAAGCTTTATGGTGCTGCATCTTCCGCCCCTATGAAGATAGTCAAGTCTTTCCAAAACGAAGCTTGCCTGAACCTTATCCGTTCTTGCCTCGACCATTTCAACGATTTTTTTAGGGTCTTTAAACGTTTCGGTAAGCTTTTTCGCGTATATTGCAAGAAGCGATATTCCCGTTGAGAGGGTTCTGCTATCAATAACGTAGACGTTTTTAAAGTTTTTAGCAGCCCTTACCGCGTTGTTGTACGCGCTTGACATATCCGAGGAGATGTCAAAGTGAATTATTGCGTCGTGAGTTTTTAAAATTTCAGCGAAAAACTCGTTAAACGCCTCCTCGTTTACTGCGTTGGTTTTGGGAAGTGTTTTGTTTGCGTCTGCCCATTTGAAGATTTCCAAGGTGGAAATCTCTCCGTCATAGATAAATCTATCGCCCATATTTACGCCGAAAGGAATAACTTTAAAGCCGTATTCTTCGATAATTTCCTTCGTTAAGTCGCAAGCGCTGTCAAGAGTGATTGCTATTTTCATAATAATCTCCTTTTTTTGTGTAGTGCTGTTGCTGATTAATAATGCTTGTGTAACAAGCATACCAAATTTCAGTCAACCTTTCAACCTAATCTTAGTTTTTTTAATTATACACTTGAATTACCTGTTGTAGAATTAAAAAATTGCAGTCTACCGTTAGTGGAATTGTTTCGAAAATCCGCCTATAAGTCGATTATCATTAAAAATTCCACGCGTTTAGCATATTCTCCGTTATGGATAATACGCCAATGCGTGGAATTTAACTTTAAAGAGTATTCTTTTGTTTGCCGACCAAAAGCGACAAAACTGCCATTTCAATTTCCGGAAGGTGCATAGCTTCTTCCAATCCTGCGAATTGAGGAGTTGTCAACACCTCTTCGGCTATACTTTCGTTGGGGACTACCGGAAGAGTGTGTAAAATGATTGCGTCCGGCTTCGCGCTCATAAGAGCTGCAGAGTCTAAGGTGTAAGTGTAGTCAAGCCCGTCGTTTGATACGAATATAACGTCCGCCCCCTTTAATCCGTCTTCAAGGTCCTGGCAGATTACGAGGTCGCCGTATTGATTGCAGTAATTCACTATTTCGTCGGGTGGGTTTTTATCGTCCGGGCAAATCAGCGTTATATCAAAGCCGCAGTTTGCAAACGCGTAGACGAAGGAATCCGCATAGACGGAGGGGTCGCCTATCATAGCGAGCTTTAAGCCGGACAGTCTGCCTTTTCTCTTCCATACCGTAAGAAGTGCGGCCAACGCCTCGCATGGTCCGTTTTTGCTGTTTGCGTTTATGATTGGGATATTTACTGATTTTTCAAGATGCTCGGCATCCGTCGATTCTGCCGTTTGTACGACTATTGCGTTTACACCGTAGCCGGCAATCGCTTCCATCGTCAGCTTATCCTTTATGATTGTTTCAAGCTCGCTGCCGTGCATGGTCGAAATCATGGGGAAGCCGCCGAGCTTGGTGACGGCCGTTTCAAAGGCTATTCTTGAGCGTGCAAACGAACGCTTGGTAAGCAGCGTTACGTATTTATTTTTGAGATAATTGAGCTTTTCGCCGGCAGAAAGACGCATCGAAATCTCTTTAGCTCTGAATAAAATCTCGTATATCTCCTCCTCCGTATAGGAAGCAAGGGAAACGAGGTGTCTTTTTTCGATAGAACCCACAGGGGTAAATTTGTTTATATCCATATTATCTCCGTACGCGAGTGTATTGTTGTACTTAATATTATATCAGCATTTGCTCAAAAAATCAAGGGTATTTTGCAAATTGTGTATAAGAGGGGCTGTTTGCTCCCTTTAATACGGCGGTTTTGTGCTATATGTACAAAAGTTATAAAACAAAGGGTATAAATTTGTGTTAAATGCTATTGTAAAAGCTTAACAAATATTATATAATATTAATATGAAATTATATCGGCAAGAGCCGAGATTAGGAGGAAAAAATGGCAAGTCTTAAACTCCAGGACATTTATAAAGTATATCAGTCCGGCGTTGTAGCTGTAACAGACTTTACCCGTGGTATCGAAGACAAAGAGTTTATCGTTTTCGTAGGACCTCCGGGATGCGGTAAGTCTACCACCCTTAGAATGATTGCTGGTTTGGAAGAAATCTCAGACGGCGATCTTTACATCGATGACATTCGCGTAAACGATGTTCAACCAAAAGATAGAGATATAGCAATGGTTTTCCAAAACTACGCTCTTTATCCTCACATGACCGTATACGACAATATGGCGTTCGGTCTTAAGCTCAGAAAAAAGCCGAAGGAGGAAATTGACGAGAAGGTTCGCGAGGCTGCAAGAATTCTCGGTCTTGAAACTTACCTTCACAGAAAGCCAAAGGCTCTTTCCGGCGGTCAAAGACAAAGAGTTGCATTAGGTAGAGCAATCGTTCGTGAGCCAAAGGTATTCCTTTTGGACGAACCGCTTTCTAACCTTGACGCTAAGCTCCGTGCTCAAATGAGAACAGAGATTACTAAGCTTCACCACAGACTTGCAACTACCTTCATTTACGTTACTCACGACCAGGTTGAGGCAATGACCATGGGTACAAGAATCGTTGTTATGAAGGACGGCCTTATTCAACAGGTTGACGCTCCTCAAAAGCTTTACGATTATCCTGCTAACCTCTTCGTTGCAGGCTTCATCGGAACTCCTCAGATGAACTTCTTTAACGCAGTTTTAACTCAAGATGCAAACGGCAAGGTTTACGTTGAGTTTGAGGGCAACAGGGTTGCGCTTCCAAAGGCTAAGGCTGACAAGATTATCAACGCTCACGAATATCTTAACACCGGCAAGCCGGTTGTATTCGGCGTAAGACCTGAAGACCTTCACGATGAAGAAACCTTTATTAACAACTCGAGGGATACCGTTATCAACGTTAAGGTTGACGTAGTTGAAAAGCTCGGTGCTGAAACCCTTCTTTACTGCGTATTTACTAACGGCGAGGAAGAGGCTGAAGACGACGGAAGAGTAAGAAGTCTTGTTGAAACCGCAACTCAAATGATTGCTAAGGTTGATTCTCGTTCTAAGACTGAGAGAGACCAAAAGGTTGACCTTGCTATTGATATTATGCACAGCCACCTCTTTGATGCTGAAACCGAGCTTACTATTTTAGAAGGCGAAGGCACTAAGGCGTACGTTCCTGTTCTTGAGCTTCAACGTCAAGAGGAGGCAAGAAAATATGCTGAAGAGCATCCGGAAGAGCAACAAGGCAAAAAAGGCTTCTTAGCTGCTTTCGGAAGAAAGAGAAAGGCTAAGGACGCAGCAGAAACCGTTGAGGTTGCTGAAGAGGTTGTTGATACTGTAGTAGAAGAAACTCCTGCAGAGGAAGACGCTGAATAATTAAATATTTTAAACAGACTTAGCGTAGCCGCTTATTTAGCGGTTACGCTATTTTTGTATAAAGCCCCCCGGATGGTCTGGAGGAAAGGGCTTTTGCCGTTGAGAAATTTGCCGCAGCGGAAGGCTCCCCCGTGTAAGGGGGCTGTCAGCTAAGCTGACTGATGGGTTATATTCAAAGAAAAGCAATCCCTCCGTCACGGCAAGCCGTGCCGCCTCCATTTGCATAAGGGGGGCTGGATATTAGCAATTATATTTTGACAAATTTTTACAAATTATAAAATATCATATATAATTCGCCGATATTCGACATATCAATTGCTATTTATTCTTGAGAACCATATCAAAACATTTGACAAATTTAATTCAATTTTGTAAAATATTGTCAAAAGCTATTTGGGGTGAAAAAAATGAACTGTTGTGACGAGGCTAAAGATATCGGTTGCGAGTCTTTTAAAAAGATTGTTATATTTTTAAATAAAATAGGCATGTTTCCTAATTTGAAGGGATATGCTTATTTGTTGAGCGCGGTAAAGGAAATTGAGAAGGACCCGTTTGTTATGCACTCTATTACCAAGGGGCTTTATCCAAGAATTGCAAAAGCCTTTTCTACGACTCCAAACGGGGTAGAAAGAAGTATAAGAAACGCAATCGAGATTGCGTGCAATAAGGGTAAGCTTTGCACGGTAGCAAACGCTTGCTACAACGGCAACTTTTCAAAATATGAAAAGCCTACCAACGGGGAGTTTATAGCCTTTTTAGTGTGTATTGCAAATAATTTTAATTTTACGGCGTTGTGAGAGAAAATTGTCGAAAAGGGTAAACTCATAATTCGACAAAAACAGCCTATAAAGACGGGGCAATGCTCTTTACGGAGAATTTTCTCTTTGTATAAAGAGCAAGCGCAGCATTTGACAGATTAAAGGGCAAAGGGTTAAGTTATACGTATATACAAGCAAAAGAGCAAGCACGAACAGTGCTTGCTCTTTTCTATTGGTATTTAATTAAATTTTTAAAATTCAACTGTCACTTTCTTTGAGCCGTCTGAGGTTATCCTGCAGGATAAAAAGCTTTTCAAGCCCTCTACCGCTAAGACGTAATCTTTTATTGCCATAGTTTCTACTGCAGAGTGCATTGCAAGCTGAGCAAGTCCTATATCTACGCTTCGTATCGACACCTGACGTGAGCTTATCGCGCCCAACGTGCCGCCGCACGGCATATCCGAGCGCATAAAGAAATCCTGATATTTAACGCCTGCATTGTCAAAAACCCTTTTAATTACTGCCGAAGAGAAAGCGTCGGAGGTGTAGTTTTGATTTGCGTGATGCTTTATAACTATTCCCTCTCCCATTTTGACCCTGTTGGTTGGGTCGGAAAGCTCGGGGTGGTTTGGATGTATTGCGTGCGCGTTGTCGTCCGAAACCATAAACGAATTTGCAAGAGCAGTATCAAAATCCTTGGCTTTGCCTAAGCCCTCGGCTATTCTGTTTAAGGTGTCGAATAAAAATTTAGAGCCTGCGCCCTGCTTCGTTGAGCTTCCAACCTCCTCGTTGTCGGCAATATAGGCTACGGAAATCGCTTTGGGGGAGCTGTTCACCAACGCCTCTAAGGAGGAAATTGCGCTTGCTAAGTTATCTATTCTCGGAGAGCAGAGAAGCTCATCCTCATATCCGCTGGTAAACGGAGCTTGAGCGCAAACCACGAAAAGGTCGTAGTCGGCAATTGCCTTGTCCCCGGCAAAGGACTTGAGCTCCTCGTCTAAGCCACCGTTTTTAAAGACGTCCGCTACAGGGCTTAAATCTACCTGAGGGTTTAACTTTAGGCCGTCGTTCGCGCTTCTGTTTAAATGAATTGCGAGAGACGGAATAACGAAGGTCTTGCTCGAGGTGAAGGTGTGACTTTCAAAGGTATCTCCGCTTGAGAGGATAACTCTGCCCGCGACGGTAACCGGTCGGTCAAGCCAAGAATACAAAAGACCGCCGCCGTATTTTTCAACGTTGAATTTAGAGTAGTTTTCTACCTTTATTTCGGGGTTATATTTAAGCTTAAAGCAAGGTGAATCCGAATGAGAGGCAACTATATTAAACGAAAGCTCCTCGCCTATTTTAAATGCTATAAGGGCAGAGCCGTCTCTCGAAACGAAGTATTTTCCACCCACCTTAACTTTAAATGCGGAGCTTTCTTTAAGCTCGGTAAAGCCGTTTTTTTCAAGAAATTTAACGGCGTTGTCGTGTGCGTGATAAGGGGTCAAGCTCTTTTGTAAGTAGTTAATAAGTAAATTACTCATTTTGTAACCGTCCTATTTTGATATCAGCATTATATAATATTATAAAAAATAAGTAAAGTTATTTTATATGAATAATTGTTCATTTGTACAAATGCAAGATGGTTAAACTGTTTTGCTTTCGTTACGTTTATTGGGAAAAGTCTGCCTATAAGTCGATTTTTAGCGTTTTTTGCCAACTACAACTAAAAACAGGAGCTGTAAAAGTAAAATATTTTAGACCTTTGCGTTATAATATATTTTACATAAGTATTACTAAGTTATTGACATTTTTCAAAAATAAGTATAAAATAGCATTACTATTTTAAATTCGGAGAAAACATTTATGTCAGAATTTATGAACAACTTGAGAAGAACGACTATGTGTGGCGTTCTCGGTATGCAAAACGTAGGCGAAGAGGTGGTGGTAATGGGCTGGACTCAGAGAAGAAGAAATCTCGGCAGTCTTATTTTCGTTGACCTCCGCGACAGAACGGGTCTCGTTCAAATAGTTTTTGACGATACTACCGCTAAGGACGTTTTCGCAAAGGCAGAGAGCATTCGCTCGGAATACGTGCTTGCCGTAAGAGGTAAGGTAAGAGAGCGTAGCAGCAAAACCGATAAAATCGCAACGGGCGCAATCGAAATTCTTGCGGACGAGCTTAAAATTCTTTCCGAGGCTGATACAACGCCTTTTGAAATTTTGGACGATACCAACGTAAACGAAACGCTCAGACTTAAATACAGATATCTTGACCTTAGAAGACCTTCTCTTCAGAAGAACTTCATCATAAGAAACGAAATATGCAAGGCGGCGAGAAGCTTCTTTGACAATAACGGCTTCCTTGAGGTTGAAACTCCTATGCTTGGACGTTCGACTCCGGAGGGCGCGAGAGACTATCTCGTTCCGTCAAGAGTGCACGAGGGCTGCTTCTACGCCCTTCCTCAATCGCCTCAGCTTTATAAGCAGCTTTTGATGATTTCGGGCTTTGACAGATATTATCAAATCGCAAGATGCTTCCGCGACGAGGATTTAAGAGCAAACCGTCAGCCTGAGTTTACCCAAATCGACGTTGAAATGAGCTTCGTTGAAGAGGTTGAGGACGTTATGCATCCTATCGAGGGCTTGATTAAAAACGTTTTCAAGTCTACGATTGGTCTTGACCTCGGCGAAGGGCATTTCAGAACTATGTCGTATAAAGAGGCTATGGAAAATTACGGCTCGGATAAGCCCGACACGCGTTTCGATATCAAAATCGTAAATTGCTCGGATATTTTTGCAAATTCTGATTTTAAGGTGTTCAGCGACGCCTTGGCGGTTGAAATCGGACCTATCAGAGGCAGTGTAAGAGCAATCAACGCAAAAGGTCTTTCCTCGGGATTTTCAAGAAAGGACCTCGACGCTACCGTAGAATACGCAAAAACTCTCGGTGCAAAGGGTCTTTGCTGGATGAATTGGCCTGTTGGGGGAGAAATTAAATCTTCTATTGCTAAATTCTTAACCGAGGACGATATTGCAAATATTAAAGAGAGAATGAATTTTGAAGAGGGTGACGTTATCTTCATTGCGGCAGATAAGGATTACGTAGTATTCAACACTCTCGGAGGTATAAGACTTTATATTGCGGAAAAGTTTAATCTTATAGACAAGGACCGTTACGATATTCTTTGGGTAAACGAATTCCCGATGTTCGAGTGGTCGGAAGAGGAAAACCGTTTTATGGCAGTTCACCATCCGTTTACCTCTCCTATGACCGAGGACTTGGAGTTGATTGACGTTGCGCCCGAAAAGGTCAGAACTAAGGCGTACGACCTCGTTATAAACGGTCAGGAGGCAGGCGGCGGTTCAATCCGTATTCACTCAAGAGAAATTCAAAAGAAAATGTTTAACGTGCTTGGCTTTACCGACGAGGATATCGAAAAGAAATTCGGCTTCTTCGTTGGCGCGTTCAACTACGGAACACCGCCTCACGGCGGACTTGCGTTTGGCTTAGACCGTCTTACAATGCTTCTTTGCAAGGACGATTCTATCCGTGACGTAATAGCTTTCCCCAAGGTTCAGACTGCGTCCTGCCTTATGAGTGACGCTCCTTCCTTCGTTGAGGACAAGCAGCTTGACGAGCTCGCTATTTCAATTAAGAAATAAGCCTATAAGTCGATAAATAAGGTATTATTATGAATATTGATGATTTTAAAAAAGTAAAAATCGAGGCTATGAAGGCTAAGGATAAAGACGCCGTAACAGCCTTGAACGCAGTTATAAATAAGCTTATGCTTGCAGGTATCGAAAAGAAAGCCGTTGGCGAAGCTCTTGCGGAGGAAGACGTCGTTAAGATTCTTCAAAAGACGGTAAACGAGCTTACCGAGGAGAGAGATTGCTTTGCAAAAGCAGGCAGGGCAGAAACCGTAGCAGGCTTAGACAGACAAATCGAAACGGTAAAAAAATATCTTCCGAAGCTCCTTTCTGCAGATGAAATCAAGGCTATTATTCTTGGCTTAGAGGATAAGACGATGCCCTTCGTTATGAAGCATTTCAAGGCGAATTACGCAGGAAAGGTTGATATGAAGCTCGTTGGAGAGGTGCTGAAATCGTTATAAAACACGATTTGCGACGGGTGAAACTGTGAAGCTTTGGATATATAGAATTTTTTTAATAATTTGCATTTGCTCCGTCGTGGGGTTTATCTTGTTTAATTCGACGCGTACGGGCGAGCAGTCGTCAAGCATTTCAAACAGCGTGATTGATAAGGTCGTTGACGTCGTTGCGCCCGAAATCAGTGAAATGGAAACAGAGCAAAGGGAAAAAGCTATGTATAACGCTAACGCTTTTTTGCGAGACGTTGCTCACGTTGCTGAGTATATCGCCCTTGCGGGATTGGCAGCATTATTGTTTTTCACTTTAAAGTTTAATTACGGCAGATACGCAATACCCACGGTATTGGTCTGTTTGAGTTGCTTTGTGTTTGCGCTTTGCGACGAATTGCTGCAAAATTCTTTTTCGGGAAGGATGGCGCAGATAACCGACGTTGCGATGGATATGCTGGGCTCTGCTATCGGGGTCGTTGGCGCGTGCGCCGTTGATTTTATTGGAATTTGCGTGATAAATCGCAGGTCTTAAAAATATGTGAGGATAAAATGGCTAAGGTAAATACTAAAAAGAAAACGAATAAAAACAAGGGCAAGAGTCAAAAGAAATTAGTTTTGATAATTTTGAGCTGCGCTATTGCGCTGAGCGTTTTATGCTCGCTGATTTTTGGCTTTAAGCTTTACGCGTACGGAAAGGACGTTACTATACTTTATTCGGTTGGCGACGGAACGATGAAAAATACCACTCAGGTCGTAGAGGTTTGCAAGTCCTACAAGCTCGAAACGCCTAAGAATTACGACAGGGAATTTTTATATTGGAGTACCGACGGCAAGCAGTCGGGCAAGGTCGACATCAGCGGCGTGTGGTTGGTCACGACGAAAGATAAAGTCGTTTTGTACGCCGTATGGGGACCGAGAGAGTATACCGGTAACTATTAATATAAAGTAAACGAAAAGCGTAATCAGGTGCTTTATAAAAGCAGCTTATTGCGCTTTTTTCTTGTCAAATAGCGGTTTGACTGTAAATTTTGCCTATATCATTATATAATATATATAATAGAGAAAAATTTTAAAAAAATTTTCAAAAAAATTTAAAATACCCGTGAAAACAGTTGACAAAGAAATCATAATCGTATATTATATGAGGGCTGTGTTTAATATGGGTTGAGATGGGAAGTTACTTAAACCCCGCTTGCTTTCAGGCTCCGGAACCTGATTTTAAGTAAGGAAGATAATTCTCATTGACAAATGTGAGGGTATAACCCTTGCGACTAACTGCATGCCCAAAGAGTAGAGATATCATTCGCAAAAACACAGCGGCGAGTGATTTTTTTATTGTTTAGGTATGACACACACGGCAATGTTGACAATATGTTAGTATAAAACGGAGGTAACAAAATGGCAGGTCAAAAAATCAGAATTAAGTTAGCTGCTTACGACCACAAGATGGTTGACCAAGCAACTGAAAGAATCGTAGAGACGATGAAGAAGGCCGGCGCTAAAATCAGCGGTCCTATTCCCCTTCCTACTGAGAAGGAAATCGTAACAATTCTTCGTTCTCCCCACAAGTACAAGGATAGCAGAGAGCAGTTCGAGATAAGAACTCACAAGAGACTTATCGACATTTATTCAACGAACGCTAAAATCCTCGACAGCATCCATCTTCCTGCGGGCGTAGACGTAAAGATTAAGCTCTAATTTAGGTAAAACAATTTTTAAAAATATACGGAGGTGAACTTTATCTATGAATAAAGCAATCATTGGAAAGAAATTGGGTATGACTCAGATCTTTTCCGCAGACGGAAAAGTAATCCCGGTCACAGTCGTTGAAGCAGGTCCATGTCCCGTAGTTCAAGTTAAGACTAAGGAAAGAGACGGCTACGAAGCTATAAAGGTTGGCTTCGAAAAAGTAGACGAAAAGTATCTTAACAAGCCTGAAGCAGGTTTGTTCAAGAAATTAGGCATTGAGCCATGTAAGGTTCTTAAAGAGTTCAGAGTTGACGACGTTAAGAATTTTAACGCAAAGGACGTAATAACCGTTGAAACCTTCGCAAACGGCGATAAGGTAGACGTAGTAGGTTACACCAAAGGTCACGGATTCTCAGGCGTAATTAAAAGATGGAATCAACACAAGCTTATGGCTACACACGGTGTAGGCCCTGTACACAGAGAGGTTGGTTCTATGGGCGCAAACAGCTCGCCTTCGAGAGTATTCAAGAACAAGCATATGCCCGGTCAGTACGGTAATGAAAGAGTTACCATACAAAACCTTGAAGTTGTTAAGGTTGACGCCGCAAGGAACGTGCTTCTTATCAAAGGAGCTATCCCCGGTCCTAAGGGCGGAATCGTAACGGTAACCAACACTGTTAAATAAGGAGCGTGAAAGATATGTCAAACGTTAAAGTATATAATATGAAAGGACAGGCTGTCAGCGAATTAGAGCTTGGCGCATTGTTCGAATTAGAATATAACGAACCGCTTATCCATCAGGCTGTTGTTACCAGACTTGCTAATATGCGTCAAGGAACTAAGGGCTCGCTTACCAGATCCGAAGTAAGAGGCGGCGGAAAGAAGCCTTGGAGACAAAAGGGTACCGGTAATGCAAGACAAGGTTCTACCAGAGCTCCACAATGGATTAAGGGTGGCGTAGTATTTGCACCAAAGTCAAGAGACTTCAGCAAGAAGATGAACGTAATGGCAAGAAGAACGGCTCTTTTCTCAGCTCTCTCTAAGAAGGTTACCGACAACGAATTCTTCGTTATCGACAACTTGGCAGTAGAGACCGGTAAGACTAAAGAGATGGTTGAATTCGTAAAGGCATTTAACTTCAACAAAACCGTTCTCGTAGTTTTAAACGAGCATGAAAGCCTTGTAAAGAGAGCTGCTCGCAACCTCGAAAAGGTTGATACTATTACTGCAAGCCTTCTTAACACTTACGACGTTGTTAAAAACGCTGTAATCGTTATCGACCAGAAAGCAGTTGAGTATTTAAACGCCTTCTATGGCCCTGAAGCAGAGGAGGGTAATGAATAATTATGGAAAGAGAAGTTATTTTAAGACCTCTTCTCACTGAGAAGAGCTACGCAACTATCAAGGATAAGAAATACACCTTCGTGGTTGCTAAAGACGCAAACAAAACCGAAATCAAGCTTGAAATCGAAAAGAGATTCGACGTACAGGTAGACAAGGTAAACACCTTAAACTGCCACGGCAAGCTTAAGAGAATGGGTAGAACTCAGGGCTACACTTCCGACTACAAGAAGGCAGTCGTAACCCTTAAGAAGGATAGCAAGAGCATTGCATTCTTTGATT
>JAZNDO010000053.1:0-8621 GCA_045588105.1 Christensenellaceae bacterium
TATTTGATTATACTATAATAAATAAAAAAAATCAATTGTTTTAGACTAAGTCGGTAGAGAAAATGATTATAAAAAATCTTCAGCTTACAAATTTCAGAAATTACACCCAAGCAGAGTTTAACTACGGCGAGGGTATAAATATAGTCAGCGGCGGTAACGCGCAAGGCAAAACCAACTCTGCCGAGGCTATATTTTTTCTTTGTACGGGCTATTCTCCACGCGCAGCTAAGGAAAAGCAGGTTATAAAGCACGGCGAAAAATTTGCAAAAATCAAAGGTCTTGCAAGTTCGCTTTACGGCGACGTTTCTGTTAGCATTGACTTTTTTGAGGATAAAAATAAGGTAATCAAGGTCAACGAGGTTCCCGTTCAGAAAATAGGCGAGATTTTAGGTAATATCAATTCGGTGTTTTTTAATCCCGGCGAATTGAAGCTTATTCAGGAGGCGCCCGAGGATAGGAGAAGATTTTTAG
Organism: Christensenellaceae bacterium; assembly: GCA_045588105.1. Lineage (GTDB taxonomy): Bacteria > Bacillota > Clostridia > Christensenellales > Borkfalkiaceae > UBA10281. Next base: position 472 of record JAZNDO010000053.1, read on the forward strand.
ACGTTTCCCTTTCGCAGATTTCGAGGGGTTATTTTTACGCTCTGCAAACCTATAAAAAAATTCTTTTGCAAAGGAATAACCTTTTAAAAAGCGAGGATAAGGAGCTTATTTTAGATACTCTTCCCGTTTGGGATATAAGCCTTGCAAAGGCAGGGGCAAAAATTATTGCCGAAAGAAACGAATATATAAAAATGCTTTCCCCTTACGCAGGCTATCTTCACGAGGAGGTAACGGGCGGGGGCGAGGCTTTGACCGTTAAGGGCGACTATAAATATTGCGGCACGGAGGAGGATATTTTCACTCAGTTTTTGACCGTGCTTTCCGAGCGCACCGAAAAGGATATAGAAACCGGCTATACTACTGTAGGTCCGCATAGGGACGATTTGAAAATTAAAATCAACGGAGTAGACGTAAGGGCGTTTGGCTCGCAGGGTCAGCAAAGGACGGCGGCTATTGCCTTAAAGCTTGCCGAGGCGGAGATTTTCAGAGAAAAGTTTGGGGAATACCCCGTGCTTATTTTGGACGATGCTATGAGCGAGCTTGATAAAAAAAGACGTTCAAGACTTATAGATTACGTCAAAAAAATGCAGACTATAATCACGTGCACCGAGCCTGAGTGCGTACCGAATTTTGAAAGCTATAATAATATAGTGGTAGAGGACGGTAAGCTTATATGACGCTCAAAGAAATAGAAAATATAATAGGCAATACTCCTATTCAAAGGCTTGGGGAAACTAACCTTTACGTAAAGCTCGAGGGCTTTAACCCGGCGGGAAGTATAAAGGACAGAGCCGCGCTTTATATGATAAAGGGCGCAATCGAAAAGGGGCGAATAGGTGACGGCGGTACTTTTATAGAGCCAACGAGCGGAAATACGGGCATAGGAATTGCTTATATTTGTAAAAAACTCGGCTATAAGTCGATTATCGTTATGCCGAAAGGGGTAACGAAAGAGAGAATTGCGCTGATAAGGTCCTACGGCGGCAGGGTTGAATTAGCTGACGGAGACGGAATAGCAAGCGCGATTTCACTTGCAAAAGAGCTGAATAAGCAAATAGAAAATTCGCTGGTTTTAGCCCAGTTTGAAAATGAAGATAACACATTAGCCCATCAAAAAACCACCGCTCCCGAAATTGACCGTTATTTTAAAGGCGCAATTGACGTAATAGTCGCAGGCGTCGGTACGGGCGGTACGATAACGGGGCTCGGCAGATATTTCAAAAAGCAAAGCAAAAACAAAATGATTATAGGGGCGACCGCGTCTAAATCTGCGCTTGTAAATAACGGAGTAGGCGAGCATCATACAATTTACGGTATAGGCTCTGATATTATCCCACCTGTTTTAGACAGAAGCGTAGTAGATATGATTTTGCCGGTAACCGAAGAAGAGGCTTACGGGGGAGTAAAGGAGCTTTATCAAAAATACGGCTTAAAGCTTGGCGTTTCTACCGGCGCAGCCTACGTTATAGCAAAAAAGGCGTCGCTCGTTTATCCTAAGAAGCGTATAGTATTTATTTCTGCTGATGGGGCGGACAGATACGCGTCCTTAAACCTCTACGAATAAATGACTTTTTAAACGCGTTTAGCGAAATTAGTTTTTAAAAATTAAGCTTTCCCCTTAAGGGGAAGCCCTAAAAATAGAAATACAAAAGGAGTTAGATAAAATGAGTTCTTGTAATCACGATTGCTCGTCTTGCAAAGAAAAATGCGAAAAGAGTAGCTTTTTGGCTCAACCAAAGCCTACTACAAAAATTAAAAAAATGATAGCCGTGGTCAGCGGTAAGGGCGGCGTCGGTAAATCTATGGTAACCGACCTTTTGGCAGTCGGTACGTTAAGGCGAGGCTTTAAGGTGGCTGTTTTAGACGCAGATATTACGGGTCCGTCCGTACCAAAGGCGTTTGGAATAACCGAAAAAGCCTACGGAAACGAGGACGGAACAACCATTTATCCTGTAATTTCAAGTCAGGGCGTAAAGCTTATGTCTATGAATTTATTGCTTGACGACGAAAATTCGCCCGTCGTTTGGCGCGGACCTGTAATCAGTGGCGCGGTTAAGCAGTTTTATACAGACGTAGAGTGGGAAGAGGTCGACTATATGTACGTCGACATGCCGCCGGGAACGGGTGACGTTCCTCTTACCGTATTCCAATCCTTACCCATTGACGGAATAGTGGTCGTGACGACTCCGCAGGACCTCGTTTCAATGATTGTTGAAAAGGCAGTAAAAATGGCAGAGCTTATGAACGTAAAAATCTTAGGCTTGGTTGAAAATATGAGCTATATTGCTTGTCCTTGCTGCGGTGAGAAAATCTATCCTTACGGAAAGAGCAAATTAGAAGAGGTTGCAGGCAAATATTCTCTTCCGATTTTAGGCAGACTTGCAATAGATGAAAAGCTTTCTAAAGCCGTTGACGACGGCAGAATTGAAGAGGTTGAGGGCTGTCCGTTAGATGATGCAATTACGGTTATTACCAACGCGTAATTTAAGATAATCGACCTATATGCTGGTTTTTTAAGAGATTTAATCAAAATCTATACGGTATTTATAAAAACGAATTACGGCGAGAGGGTGTTCCCTCTCGCCTTTAACGTTGCGCGGAATTAGAAAATATCATTGACAAAGTTATCACAAAGTGATAAAATAAACTTGCGACCAAACTTAATATCTTATAAGACCAGTATGCTTCTTTGGTAGGAGTGTACCTTTTTCGCGTTACATAATTCTTGTCTTGTAAGATATAGTTTTAAGTTTGTGTCGCAGCAAAGCGAAAAGTCACTTTTATCGGTGCTGATTACTTTGCAGTCGGCACTTTTTTATTTCAGGAGAACATTTATGAAAGCAAGACTCTTAAAGATTTTAGTTTTAATACTTTTTGCGAGCTTGGCTTTGTCCGTGTCTGCGTGTAAAAGCGACGAAACGGAGAAGAAAGGCTGTGGATGCGGAAAGAATAAGGGGGAAAGCGAAAGTATTTTGGAGGAATCGCAGAGCGAGTCTAAATATTCCTCTGAGTCTATATATTCCTCAATAAAAGAATCAGTCTCGGCAAGCGAGAGTCTTTCTGCAAGCGCAAATGAGAGCAGTATTGAAAGCGAGAGCGGAGGTTCGGGGGCAGAGGAGTCGAACGGCGAGACGGCAAACGAATCTTCGAGCGAGGCTCAATCGGAGTCGGGGAAAGAGAGCGAAAGCGAGTCCGAATCGGAATCTATACATATTTGCGACTATACCGAGTTAAAATACAATGGCACTCATCACTGGTATGAGTGCGCTTGCGGAGCAAAGGACGGAAGAGCGGAGCACGGCGGCGGCAACGCAACGTGTACCGAAAAGGCAGTCTGCGAGACCTGCGGTCAAGCCTACGGCTCAACCTTAGACCATCAATATACAGAATTAAAATACAACGGCACGCATCATTGGTATGAGTGCGCTTGCGGAGCAAAGGACGGAAGAGCGGAGCACGGCGGTGGCACGGCAACTTGCACGGCAAAAGCAGTTTGCGAGACCTGCGGTCAAGCCTACGGCTCAATCTTAGACCACGAATATACAATCGTAAAGTATAACCAAACTCACCATTGGTACGAGTGTATCTGTGGTGAAGCGACTGAAGAGGTTTGGCACACGGGCGGAAATGCCGAGTGCAAGAAGAAAGCCGTTTGCGAGGTATGTAATCAAGAATACGGTTCGACCATAGCGCATACTTTTGGCGAGCTCAAAACGGACGGCGAAAGCCATTGGTACGAGTGTAGCTGTGGAGAAAAGGACGGAATAGAGTCCCACGCGTACAATACCTTAAAATACACTTCAACTCACCACTGGTACGAGTGTAAATGCGGAGAAGCTGACGGCGAGGCAGAGCACGGCGGTGGCACGGCAAGCTGTACCGAAAAAGCAGTCTGCGAAACCTGCGGACAAGAATACGGCTCAACCTTAGCCCACGAGTATACGGAGTTAAAGTATAACCGCACTCACCATTGGTACGAGTGTAAGTGCGGAGAAGCTGACGGCGAGGCAGAGCACGGCGGTGGTACGGCAAGCTGTACCGATAGGGCAGTCTGCGAGGACTGCGGACAAGAATACGGCTCAACCTTAGCCCACGAGTATACGGAGCTAAAGTATAATGCGACTCACCATTGGTACGAGTGTAAGTGCGGAGAAAAGGATGCCGAATCCGAGGCAGAGCACGGCGGTGGCACGGCAAGCTGTACCGAAAAAGCGGTATGCGAGGACTGCGGACAAGAATACGGCGAAAAAACTAAGCATAACACCGAAAGCGTGGGGGCAAAGGAGCCTACCTGTGAGGAAATAGGCTGGGCAGCGTACGAAAGATGTACGGATTGCGATTATACGACCTACGTAGAAAAGCCTGCGCTTGAGCATGATTTTGAAACCGAGGAAATTCAAGGCTTAAGCTGTACTACAGACGGGATTTACAAGCTGACCTGTAAGCGTGACGGCTGCGGTAGGGAGCAGACTACGGTAGAAAAAGCAAAAGGCCACACCTATGGGGAGTGGGCGGTGGTAAACGCCGCTACGTGCCACCAAGACGGACTTAAAAAGAAGGTTTGCATAATATGTGAAAGCGAAGAGCAAACGGTGTTAAATGCGTTAGAGCATATATACACGGTAACGAAAAGGACGGTAGAGGACGGCGTAGAGTGCGTAACGTACGAATGCGAGCACTGTCACGACGTAAAGGTTTTAGAGAGCGACGTTTCGGTAGAGGACGTTACCAAGCCCGAGTATTTATACGATTTATCTCCCGACTTTACGTTTGACGTAGTAGGCGCGCAAACGGAGGAATACTTAAGAGCAAACGTATTCTTTATCAACGCGTTATTCCAAGGCACGGAGTACGAAACCAACGCAGAGGCGCAGGTTGCGTACAATTTAACGAGCCTTGGCGAAGGCAAATGGCGAGTAACGCCAAAAACCCCTTATGAAGAAGGAATGACCTACTTTGTAAAGATAAGGGGCACGCTTTCGTTTGCCGATTACGGCGGAAAGGAATTGACCTTTAACATAGCAAAGCAAGAAACGGCAGTTGCGGAAATGTCCTCAAACGTAAAATTCTTAAAGACGTTAGAAAAAGAAAATCCGGGATATTATCCGTACGGCGTAGAAATCTCCGAGGAGGCAGGCGTGCTTTGGCTCACCGTAGGTAAGGCAGACGGCTTAGAGATAGGCAATATACTTTGCATAGGCGACGTTGAAAGCAAGGAAGAGCTTTTATCCGAAACGAGAGGTGAAATTTATTTTGCCAAGATAGAGCAGATATACCAAAAGCCGGATGGAGCCTACCTTGTGGAAGCATCCTGTCCAGAAATGAGCGAGGTTTTCGACGACCTTGACATAAGCTCGTCTCAGGACGTAGATTTTGAAGGCGACGACGTAAATATTCGTGACGACATACAAGAGCAAGCCGAAGAAGCCTTGCTTGCAAATGAAGATTTTATTAATTTTGCAGGCACGATGCAAGTAGCCGCAAAGGGCTATCTGATAGAAAAAGACTTAAAAACCGACGTCTTTGCAAGAAAGACCATTTTAGACTATTTAAAAATAGAAAAGCCCACGGTTATAATAGAGGGAACTAAGGTTACTATAGGGATGAAGGGCGCGATGAACGTTCCTATGGAATACGGCGAAGAGGGCGAGAGCCTTGGCAATATTTCCATATCGTTTGCCCTTACAATCGAGGCGAGCTTCGAGGTAGACGTAGGCTATTATATCTATACCTTCTTCTGGATACCGTATAGAATTGACTATTTTGAGGTAAGAATTACAAGAACTACCGTAATTGATTTTAACTTTAACATTTCGGTAGACGCGTCGTACGAGCTTATGGAAAAGGAAGAAAAGCCTTATCTTCTTAATACCCAAAGCAAGGTTTTACACCAGACCGGCTGTAAGCACGAGCAGAGCGTAAAGGATAGAAGCAAGCTCAACAAGCTCACCTCTGAAGAGGCTCTTAAAAAATATATAAATAGCGAGTGCGTCCCATGCGGCACCTGTTGCCCGATTGACAGAATGCTGGAGACCGAATTTGCGGTATTTTTAAATACCGACACGGTACATACGCTTAGCTGCTCGCATATAAGAGAGGACGGGCTCTATTTCGTAACGAAGGAGAGCTTTAAGGATTTAGAAAACCAAGGCTATACTGCTTGTAAAGACTGTCAGCCCGACAAGCGAGAGACCTTGAGCTTCCAGTCGCATTTAGTAAATAAGGTATTGTCCTCAGACGTTGCCGACGCGGTAAACGAAATAAAGCAAGCCTTAAACCTTTCTCCCTCTGAGCAAACGGTAGAAAAGGGTATACAGGTTGCCTACATACCTGTCTACTTCTATTTCGTTGAGGTAAACGTGGAGATAAGCGTCGTCTTCAGCTTTAAGTTTGAAGCTACGATAGATTATAATTATAATATGATGGATAAGTCTGCGTTTGGTGTAAAATACAGAAACGGAGGACTGTCCACCTATTCTACTCAGATTGAAAGGGCAGAGTCGAATAAGCTTGAAATAATAGGCAAGCTATCTGCAAAGGTAGGTGTTAGATTAGACGTAGGCGCGGGAATTTCGGGCTTCACCTGGCTTGCAAAAATAGGCTTTGCCGCAGAGGCAGGCTTGTATGCCGACGCTACGGGTATTATAAGCATTGACTTTGTTGAGGAAGAAGCGTTTGCCGCAGTTTATTTTGAAGCGGGTGTATACATAGATATCGACGCCTACGCTCAGTTTTTGAGACGGAGAGCAAATCTTAGCATCGTAGACTCTAAGATACCTCTTTTAAGATACGGCTACGACAAGGCGTACTATAACTACGTAGACAGAATAAGCGAGCTTAATATTGACAGCGACACTACGCTTAGCGCAAAGGACCTGCTGACGGTAAAATATTTAAAAACCAAGGATTTAACTTACGGCACCGAGGTCTTGAGCATTAACGGCGCAGACAATTTGTATGCGGTAAATTTCCGCCTTAAGGACGGAACGTATTGCTACGTAGAAAACGGAGTATTGAAAATAAAGGATAACGCGCCCTTAGAGTTTACCGACGTATTATACGTATCGGTAAGAGGGCTTACCAATATGAAGGATTACGTAAAGGGCAGCTCCGTCTTCTACCTTGAGGACTACGAGGTATATATAACCTACGACGCGACCGGTCACGAGTACGTTATAATAGAAACCGTACAGCCAACCTGCACCGAAGAGGGATATATTAAATACCAATGCCAAAATGCCGAATGTAGGGCGTGCGACGGCACACCTATGACCAAGATAGACGTAATTCACGCAACGGGCCATAACGTAATAGTGGACCTTATGGTATTGCCGACCTGTACTGAGGACGGTCACGGTACCTATATACATTGCTCAAATTGCGACTACACCTTAGAAGAAAAGGTAATTTTATACGCTTACGGTCACGACCTTTTAATGCACGAAGGTAAAGAGCCTACTTGTACAAGTGTAGGTTGGAAAGCATATTATACCTGCTTTAACGAGGGTTGTACTTATATTACTTATAAAGAAATTGGCAGAATTCCGCATAATTTTAACGAAGACGGTATTTGCGTTGACTGCGGTCAAGAGGGTAGCGAGGGGCTTAGCTTTACCCCAAGTGGAGACGGTTATGCCGTATCAAAAGGCACTTGCACAGATACTAACGTTGTTATCCCTAGCTATTATAATGGCTTGCCTGTAACAAGTATAAGTAATTATGCGTTTGAAGGTTTGAAAAATTTAAAAAGCGTGGTAATAGGCGAAAGCGTAACTAGTATAGGCTCTTATGCGTTTAGATACTGCAATGGTTTAACAAGCATAGAAATTCCTGATAGCGTAACAAGTATTGGCAGTGGAGCGTTTAGTGGCTGCTCAAGTTTAGAAAGCATGACGTTGCCGTTTGTTGGTGGAAGTAAAACGGCTACAAGTGCGTCTTCTTCAACCTTCTTTGGTTATATATTTGGTGGAAACAGCTATACCGGCGGCGTTGCAACAAAGCAATATTATGCAAGCAGTAGCTATACAACCTATTATATCCCATCAAGCTTAACTCAAGTAACAATAACCGGTGGCAATATTTTATACGGAGCGTTCTATAATTGTACAAACTTAACAAGCGTGGTAATAGGTGACAGCGTAACAACAATA
>JAZNDO010000054.1:0-2815 GCA_045588105.1 Christensenellaceae bacterium
ACAGAACGACATGGCTACGATCCGACTTGATTCGCTTTTCGACGTTCAGGCTAAAAGACTTCATGAGTATAAAAGACAGCTTTTGAACGCGATGCATATAATACATTTATATAATTCGCTTAAAGAAAACCCCGATATCGACATGCTTCCAAAGACCTTTATATTTGGCGCGAAGGCAGCACCGGGCTATTATATGGCTAAGAGAATTATCAAGCTTCTTTGCTCAATTTCAGAGGATTTGCGTAAAAATCCGAATCCAAAGATAAGGGAAAAGCTTTCGGTCGTATATATCGAGGATTACAACGTTACCATGAGTGAAACCTTAATGCCGGCGAGTGAAATTTCCGAGCAAATTTCAACTGCAGGTAAAGAGGCGAGCGGTACGAGTAATATGAAATTTATGATTAATGGCGCGCTTACGATAGGAACTCTTGACGGCGCAAACGTTGAAATGAGAGAGCAGGTTGGCGACGAGAATATATTTATTTTTGGTATGAACGCCAAAGAGGTTGAGTGGCTTTGGAAGCACGGCTACGACGCAACGACCTTCTATAACGACAATATTATCCTTCAAAAGATTATTGCAAGCTTAAAGGCAGGCTTTAACGGTCAGACCTTTGAGGATATTGCAAGCTATCTGCTTACTAACGCCCCAATTGCTGACCCATATATGTGCATGGCTGACTTCAGCGATTACGTAAGAATTCACGAAAAGGCTGACGCAACCTATAAGGACGTGTTAAAATGGCAAAAAATGTCGCTTAACAATATTGCAGGCGCAGGCGTATTTGCTGCTGACAGAAGCATCAAGGAATACGCAGAGAGAATTTGGGGACTTAAATCAATTAAATAATGAAGGTATATTACAACCCGTTGGATACCGCGTGTAAAAGCGTTACGGGTGCGGTATCCGATGGGCAATGCTTAAGCTTTAAAATTAAATTGACTGACGCCAAGTCGTGTAGCCTGATTTTGGCAAGTGACGAGGGTGAGAAGACCTCCTACAAAATGAAAAGGTGTAGCGAGGGCTTTTCGCTTGCAATAAATCCGTTAAAAAAAGGTCTGTATTGGTACAGCTTTTTAGCCGACGGCATAAAAATAGGTAAAAATTGGTTTGGCTTTGGCGAGGTTGGTGAATATACCGACAATTTTGAGCTTTTAGTTTATTCCGAGGGGCAAACCTATCCAAAAAGCTTTTGCGGTGGGATAATGTATCAGATTATGCCCGACCGTTTTTGTAAGAAAAACGGCTTTGGAAATCCAATCGGAAAAAGAATGAGAGACGATTGGGGCGGAATGCCCGAATATAAGCCGAGGGACGGTAAAATAAGAAACGACGACTTTTTCGGTGGTAATTTTGAAGGAATACGCTCAAAATTAGACTATTTAAAGGAGCTTGGCGTTACCAGAGTTTATCTTAATCCCATATTTGAGGCAAACAGCAATCACCGCTACGATACCGGCGATTATATGAAATTTGACAAGCTTTTAGGTACAGACGACGATTTCAGAAACTTAATAAGAACGGGAAAGGAAAAGGGTATAGAGTTTATTATAGACGGAGTTTTCAACCATACGGGGGACGACAGCGTTTATTTTAACAAATACGGTAACTATAATTCGATAGGCGCGTACAACTCAAAAGAATCTCCTTATTACAGTTGGTTTACCTTTCAAAATTTCCCTGATGAATATACTTCGTGGTGGGGTATAGATATACTTCCCACGATAAATAAAAGCAGTAGTGAATACGAAGAGTTTATAACCGGCGAAAACGGCGTTCTTGACAGATGCCTTAAAATGGGCGTAAACGGAGTAAGGCTTGACGTCGTTGACGAAATTCCCGATAGCTTCGTTAAAAAGATTACCTCAAGAGTTAAAAAATACGGCGACGGTAAAATTGTTATCGGCGAGGTTTGGGAGGACGCTACCAATAAAATTGCCTACGGCGTAAGAAGAAAATATTTTCAGGGCGGCGAGCTTGATAGCGTAATGAATTATCCTTTAAAAAACGCTATTATCGAATATATAATTACAGGAAAGGCCGACTCGTTATACAAAACGGTAAGAGAGCAAATTGACAATTATCCTGCCCATTCTCTTGCGTGCATGATGAATATTTTGGGTACTCACGATACTCCGAGAATCATTACCGTGCTTGGCAAAAGGGGAAATATCAAGCAAGATAGGGCAGAGATGGAATTTGAAACCCTTTCTAAAAGCGAATACGAATTAGGCAAAAAGGGAGTAAAGTGCGCTTCGCTACTTCAGTACACGCTCTACGGCGTGCCGTGTGTTTATTACGGTGACGAGATTGGTATGGAGGGTAATAAGGACCCCTTCAACCGTAAATGCTACGACTGGTTAGGAGGCGACGACGACCTCTTATCCTGGTACAAATTCTTAGGAAAATTAAGGTCTGAAAACCCTATTTTTAAAGAGGGTAAAATTACTGATATATCTATGAAGGACGGTGTTATTACCTTTACGCGAGAAGATGAAAACAGCGCTGTCGTCGTTGCCGTAAACTGTGGCGACAGAGTGTATGATATTGAGGTAAAAGGGTGTAAAAAGGAAATTACACGAAACGTAAAAGCTTGTAAAATTCCTTTAAACAAGTACGATTTTGCAATATTTTATAAATGATGAACGAATATGACAGGGTTATTGAAGAGCTAAAAGGCGTAAGGAGCGAAAGCTTTAAAAATTTTTCAGAAAAAATAGTAAATTCCTCGAAGCCGCTACTCGGCGTACAGGTGCCAAGGCTTAGAGAAATAGCAAAGCGCGCAGCAAAGGAAAATGCTGAAGGTTATTT